>JBOHSC010000380.1:0-4880 GCA_050733115.1 Gemmatimonadales bacterium | reverse complement strand
GCCGGTGGTGTTCATCGCGCCGAGGGACGCGGTGCACTCGAAGATCGTGTCGAACATCGAGGAAGTGAAAGCGCGGGGCGGGAAGGTCATCGCGCTCATCAACGCGGGTGATACCGAGATCGAGCGTCTGGCCGATGCCACGTTCGTGATTCCCGAGACGCTCGACATGCTGACGCCGATCCTCACCAGCATACCGCTGCAACTGCTGTCGTATTACGTGGCGGTGGCGCGCGGGTGCAACGTCGATCAGCCGAGAAACCTGGCCAAGTCGGTAACGGTGGAGTAGGCGGCCCTCCTACCCCGGCAGCGGCGTGGCGTTCCCGATGACCGCTTCGAGATCGGCCGGAGCGCGCTGCCGGCATTCCCGCCTGAGATCCTCGATATCCGCCGCGAGAAACCGACCCAGAAAGCTGTCGTTCATGATCTCGAACGCCGGCAGCTCCTTCTTGGCCACGCTGTTGGAATACAGGGCGATCACCGCGCGATCGCCGAACCGGTAGAACGAGTAGGTGGGGTACCGGCCGAACAGCCGGATTTGAATGGGCCTCCTGAAGTCTCTGGCCAGTCGCGCGAAATATCTGTAGGCATCGGCCACGAGCCCGGGAATCAGCGCACCGTCGTCGAAGTGCCTCCCCATCGAAAACATGAGCTCGTGGTTCTCGAGATCGGGAAGGAAGACCTCCAGGGTCGTAGCGTCACGACCCAGGAAGGTCTTTATCGCGGCGTCGTGATTCTCGCGCCAGCGCCGCGAGTGAATGAAATACAGGGACATTCCGGTGGACGAGGCGATGAGGTCCTCGAACCCCTGAAAGAACCCGGCGAACGGCCCAACACGGACGATCCCGAAGTCGGGCACGCCCTATCGCGCCGCCAGCGACTCGGCCCCTGCCGGAACGAGCGTTGCGTCCAGGGTGATCTTCGTATTGAGGACCTTGGAAACCGGGCATCCGGCCTTCGCCTTGGCCGCCAGCTCCTCGAACTTCGCCTGGTTTACACCAGGGATGCTGGCTTTCAGGGTCAGATGGATGGCAGTGATGGCAAAGCCGTCGGGCACCTGCTCGATCGTCACGGCGGCCTTCGTCTCCATATGCTCCGCCGTCAGCTTTGCCTCTCCGAGGATCAGGGACAGAGCCATCGTGAAGCAGCCGGCGTGTGCGGCACCGATCAGCTCCTCGGGATTGGTGCCTGGTTTGCCCTCGAAGCGACTGGCGAAGGCGTATGGGTAGTTCTTGAGGGCGCCGCTCTCCGTCGAAATGGCGCCCTTGCCGTCTTTGATCCCGCCGTTCCAGACGGCGGATCCGATTCTCGTCACTTTCATGGTTCATTCTCCCTGGTCTATTGGTGCGGTTACGCGGCCTGGTGCTCTCCACCGGGCGGCAGCGACCACGTGGCCCCGACCCGGTCGCACACGATCCGCCAGTGCTCGCTGCCCGCCGCCGCGACGAAGCGGCGTAGCGGCTCGTCCACCGGCTCACGGCTGAGGCGGAAGGTCGAATGGTGGATCGGCAGGACGTATTCGGCGCCGATCGAACGGAACATGCGCCACGCCTCTTCGGGCGATGCATGGTTGGCGATCCACGGGTCGTAGGCGCCGATGGGCAGAATGGCGAGATCGACGGGACCGCGGTCCCTGAGCCGCGCGAACTTCTCGGTGTAGGCGGTATCACCGGCGAAGAGGACGGTGCGCCCCGCCTTCTGGATCAGGTAGCCGCCGTAGCCGCGGTAGCGGTCGGTGACCATGCGGGCCCCCCAGTGTCGCACCTCGACCGATTCGACGCGGAGATCCGCCGGAGCGGCGTGCTGTCCCCAGTCGAGCTCCTCGACATGCCTGAACCGCCGCACGAGGTCGCGGTTGCCTCGCTGGACGATGACCTGGGTGTCGCGCGAGAGGGACCGAAGCGTGCCCAGATCGGTGTGATCCATGTGGGCATGCGAGAGGAGCAGCACATCGGTGGGGGGAAGCTCGTCGGGCAGCAGTGCCGGCTCGACCAGCCGCCGCGGCCCCAGCTTGACTGACCCGCGTCCGAAACCGATCCTGGGCTCGAGGGCGGGATCGGTGAGGACCCACGTGCCGTGAAAGTTGAGCAGCACCGTTGCATGGCCGAGCCAGGAGACCGTGAGTCGGTCGCCGGGCCAGCCGGAGGGCTGCGGTCGTTGTGGTTGGGCCAGAGGCGTCGAATTCATGTCTCACCGCAAGAGGCAATAGGACGTCAAGCAAGCAAGAGGCAACCGCCGGTTGCTGCTAGATTGAGGGGGAAATATACTCGGTACCCGCGGCCCCTCTGCGGTGGACTTTCGGGAGGATCGGGTGAAGGTCGTCCTACAGCGGGTCTTACGGGCTTCCGTTACCATCGACGGCCAGGTGGCCGGCGCCATCGGCCGCGGGTTCTGCCTCCTCGTGGGGTTCACTCACACCGATACCGATGTGCAGGTAGATTGGTTGGCCGACAAGGTGGCGGGTCTCAGACTCTTTTCCGACGCCGAGGGCAAGATGAACCTTGGCCTCCGCGATGTGGGCGGCGCTCTGCTCGTCGTCTCCCAATTCACGCTCTACGGCGACACTGAGAAGGGACGGCGTCCCTCGTTCATCGCCGCGGCACGCCCCGACACCGCCGTGCCGCTCTACGAGCGATTCCTCGCCGCCCTCAAAGGTCTCGGGTTCGAGGTCGCCGCCGGTTGCTTCGGCGCCGACATGCTCGTCGAGATCCATAACGATGGCCCCGTGACACTGATTCTGGAGCGGAGTGCATGACCCGAGAACCGCTCATTCTCGCCTCCGCCTCGCCGCGGCGGCGACAGCTTCTGGAGATGCTCGGCATCCCGATCACGGTGGTTCCGTCGAATCTCCCCGAGGTGCGCCGCCCGGCTGAAACGGCCATCGATTACGTCGAGCGGCTCGCGCGGGAGAAGGCGCACAGCGTACCCGGCTCGCTCGTGCTCGGCGCCGACACGACGGTCATCGTCCGCGACGAGGTGCTCGAGAAGCCGGCCGGCACCGCCGACGCCCTCCGCATGCTCCGCAAGCTGCAGGGCCGCACTCACCAGGTGGTCACCTCGGTGGCGCTCGTGGCCGGGCCGGCGGTCTATCAGGCCACCGACATCACCAATGTCACCTTCCGCCGGATGGACGAGGCCATGCTCGAGGCCTACGTCGCCACGGGTGAGCCGATGGACAAGGCGGGGGCCTATGGAATTCAGGGGTGCGGCGCGGCACTGGTGGAGCGGATCGACGGCGATTTCTTCAGCGTGATGGGTCTGCCGATCAGGCTGGTGCTGAACCTGCTCGAGCAGGCGGGGCACCCCTACAGGTTCGACTGGCGCAACGGTACCGCGGAGGTCATCGAGGTCCGCTGATCGGGCGCGCCCACCGATCGTACACGGTATACCTGCACCACCTGGGTCTTTCCCTTCAGGGCCAACTCCGGCAGAAATTCGTGGTCTACCGGATCGCGAACGACCCGCAGTACGCTTTCGGTCACGAGCACCTCGCCGGGCCCTGCCTCCGCACAGAGGCGCGCCGCCACATTCACCGCGTCGCCGATTACGGTATAGTCCAGCCGCCGGTGGCTGCCGATGTTCCCCGCGAACACCTCGCCGTGGTTGATCCCGATCCCCACCCTGATCTCGGGCCTTCCCTCGGCCGCCCAGCGCTGGTTGAGCCGGGTCACTGCCTGCTGCATCTCGACCGCAGCGCGGAGCGCGCGGTCGGGGTCGCCGGGGTGGCTGAGCGGTGCGCCCCAGAGGGCCATGATCGCGTCGCCCACGAATTTGTCGAGGGTGCCGCCGTAGTCGAAGATCACGTCCACCATCTCGGTGAAATACTCACTCAGGAGCTGGGCGATCGCATCGGGCCCCATGGACTCGGCCATCGCGGTGAAGCCACGGATGTCGCTGAACAGCACCGTGATCGGCCGGCGCTCGCCGCCGAGCTGGATCGCGCCGGCCTGCTGCGCGATTTCCGCCGCCACGTTCGGCGCGAAGTACCGCTCGAAGTTCGAGCGCACCATCGCCTCGCGACGGATCTGCTCCGCGTACCGGCTGTTCTTGATGCCGATGGCGGCGATGCCGCTGAAGGCCACGAGGAACTGGAGGTCCTCGTCGCTGAAGGTGTTGGCGGTCGTGAGATTGTCGACGTACAGCAGACCGAGCACGCTGTCGGCGGAGGCCATGAGGGGGGAGCATATCGCGCTCCGGACGCTCTGGATGCGGATCGACTGCCCCTTGAAGCGGGCATCGGCCGGGGCGTTGTGGGAGACCACCGCCACCCTCTCTCGCACCACCTTGTCGGCAATGGAGCGAGGGACCGGCTGCGGCTGCACGTCGCCCTGCCTGGTGCGCGAGATCGTCGGCACCAGCTCGCCGCTGGCGTCGTCGCGAAGGAGAATGGTGACGCGGTCGACGTTCATGATCTCGAACGTCATGTCCACCACGGTGCGGAGCAACCGGTCGAGGTCGAATTCCCCCGACAGCTTCTGGGAAATGTCGAGCAGCATGGAGAGCTTCATCGCCTGGCGCGCGTCGGCCGATGCGGCCGCGACACGAAGCTGTCCGGCAGTCATCGGGCCGTCCCGGCTGGTCACGCCCGCCGGCACGCCTCCGGTCACCACCACCTGCCGCACGATCATCCCGCCCGCGGAGCCGGACTCGGCAGCGGTCCCGGGAGGCGGAACCTTGAGGTGGAACATCAGGCGGCCGAAGGTGACCGCGTCGTCGGGCTGAATGCGGCCGGAGGTGACTCTGGTGCCGTTCACGAAGGTCCCGTTGGAGCTGCCGAGGTCCTTGATCTGGACGCTGTCGCCTCGCGCGATCAGCTCGGCGTGGCGCCGCGAGATGGTGGGATCGTGAAGGGGGATGTCGCTCGACTGTCCGCGGCCCACCAC
>JBOHSC010000379.1:0-3164 GCA_050733115.1 Gemmatimonadales bacterium | reverse complement strand
TGCTGATCGACGTGCCCAAAGACGTGCAGAACCAGAAGGCCGAGTGGGTGGACCGGAAAGCCAGGACCGCCGCTCCCCCGAAGGAGGCCGGGGGAAACTCAGTCTGTGACGAGGCCGCACGCCTCATCGCCGAGTGCCGGCGCCCCCTCATCATGGCGGGCCACGGGGTCATTCTCGGCGACGCGTACGACGAGGTCCGCACGCTCGCCGAGCGCACCGGCATGCCGGTGATCACCACCCTCCTCGGCATCAGCGCGCTCCCCGAATCGCACCCGCTCCATCTCGGTATGCCCGGGATGCACGGCGAGGTGCACGTCAATCGGGCCATCCAGCATGCCGACCTCATCCTCGGCGTCGGGCTCCGCTTCGACGACCGGGTCACCGGCAACCTGGCGGCCTTCGCGCGGGACGCGAAGATCATCCACATCGATCTCGACATCTCCGAGATCGGCAAGAACGTTCCGGTGGCGGTGGGACTGGTGGGCGACGCGAAGGCGGTGCTGCAGGCGCTCCTCGCGCGGGTGGCCCCGCGCGAGTGCGAGGAGTGGCGGGCGGAGATCCGCGGGTTCGTGCGTCCGCGGGTCGAGGGATTTCGCGGCGGCCTCGCTCCCGAGTCGATCCTCGCCGCGATCGACGACGCCAGCGAGGGCCGTTGCACGATCGTCTCCGACGTGGGCCAGCATCAGATGTGGGTGGCCAAGTTCTTCCCCTACCAGCGGCCCAATACCCACATCACGTCCGGCGGGCTCGGCACCATGGGGTTCGCGGTGCCTGCGGCCATGGGGGTGGTGCTCGCGCGGCCCGGCGAGCCGGTGTGGGCCATTTCCGGCGACGGCGGCTTCCAGATGAACATGCAGGAGATGGCCACGATGGTGCAGGAACACATCCCGGTGAAGATGGCGATCTTCAACAATGGATACCTCGGGATGGTGCGGCAGTGGCAGCAATTCTTCCACGGCCGCCGCTACTCGGCGACGCCGATCTGGAGCCCGGATTACGTCCGCCTGGCGGAGGCGTACGGCATCCCTGGGTGGCGGGTCGAGAGCGGCGACCAGATGGACACCGTCCTCAAGGACGCGATGGAACGGCCGGGGCCGGCGCTCGTCGAGTTCGTGATCGAGCAGGAGGCCAACGTCTTCCCCATGATCCCGCCGGGGGCGTCGCTCTCGGAGCCGATCGAGGGAGAGGAGGCGCCCGCGCCGCCCCCGCGCCTGGTTCCGGCATGACGGCCACCCACGCCGTGACGGTCCTCCTCGAGGACCGGATCATCACGTTCAATCGAGCCGTCGGACTTCTCCGGCGGCGCAACCTGCCCGTGCACAGTATCGCCGTGGGACCCACGGCTACGCCGGGCTTGTCGAGGCTCACTATCATGATCAATTCGGACGAAGCGACGGCGGAGCGCACCGTGCAGCACCTGCAGAAGGTCATCGGGGTCCACGAGGCCACGTCGTTCGCGGTGCGCGACGGCGTCGCCCGGGAAATGGCGCTGGTGAAGATCCGGGCGCCCATCGACCGCTACGGAGAGCTGCTCGACGTGGTGCAGCTCTATCACGCCACCGTCGTGGACGATTCGCCCGACACCACCATCATCGAGCTCACCGGGTCGGAGGCGTTCGTGCTTTCGTGCATCCGGGCGCTCGAGCGGTTCGAGATTCTGGACGTGGCGAGGAGCGGGGCGGTGGCCATGGAGGCTGCGGCCCGCGAGTCGCTCACCGTCTGACCCCACGACCCTAAACCCGGAATTCAGATGAGCGACGATCTCTGCATCTACTACGACTCCGACGCCGACCGCCGCCGCCTCGAAGGGCGCACCTTCGCGATCATCGGCTACGGCAGCCAGGGGCACGCCCACTCCCTCAACCTCCGCGATAGTGGCGCGCGCGTGATCGTCGGGCTCAGGCCCGGCGGCGGCTCGTGGGCCCGGGCCACGGCGGCCGGGCTCGACGTGCGTCCGGTGGCGGAGGCCGCCGCGGCAGCCGACGTGATCATGATGCTCACTCCCGACCAGGACGGGCGCGAGATCTACGAGAGCGGGGTCCGAGCGGGGCTCACGCCGGGCAAGACGCTGATGTTCGCCCACGGGTTCAACATCCACTACGGGGAAATCGTCCCTCCCGCCGGCGTGGACGTGACCATGGTGGCGCCCAAGTCGCCCGGGCACCTGGTGCGGAGCGAGTTCGAGGCGGGACGCGGTGTGCCGGCGCTGGTGGCCATCCAGCAGGATGCGAGCGGCCACGCGCTGGCCAACGCGCTCGCGTATGCCTCGGGGATCGGTTGCACCCGCGCCGGCGTGATCGAGACGTCATTCCGCGAGGAGACCGAGACCGACCTGTTCGGCGAGCAGGCGGTGCTGTGCGGAGGAGCCACGGCGCTGGTGAAGGCCGGCTTCGAGACGCTCACCGCTGCCGGCTATCGCCCCGAGATGGCCTATTTCGAATGCCTCCACGAGCTCAAGCTGATCGTGGACCTGATGTACCGGGGCGGCATGCAGTTCATGCGCTACTCGATCAGCGACACCGCCGAGTACGGCGACTATACCCGCGGGCCGCGCGTGATCACCGACGAGACCAGGGCGGAGATGCGGCGGATCCTCGATCAGATCCAGGATGGCAGCTTTGCCCGCGAGTGGCTGGCGGAGAACCGGGCGGGGCGGCAGAACTTCGAGCGGCTCAGAAAGACCGACAAGGACCACGAGATCGAGCGGGTGGGCGCCCAGCTCCGCGCCATGATGCCGTGGTCGGAGGAGGCCAAGGCGGCCGCGGGGCGGGCCACCCCTCCGGAGCCGAAGGCACCCCCTGCACGGAAGCCAGCCGCCGTCTCATGACCCCGCGGACGCTCTTCGAGAAGGTGTGGGATGCTCACGTGGTCGCCCAGAGCCCGGGCGGCCCCGCGCTGCTGTACGTCGACCTCCACCTGGTGCACGAGGTCACCTCACCGCAGGCGTTCGACGGCCTGCGGCTGGAGGGGAGAAGGGTGCGCCGACCCGAGCTCACCGTAGCCACCGTCGACCACAACGTCTCCACCGGCGACCGCCGTCTCCCGATCGCCGACGAGATCTCCGCCCGCCAGATCGCGGCGCTGCTCAGGAACGCTCGGGAGTTCGGCGTCGAGCTCTTCGACCTGGAGTCGCCGGAGCAGGGCATCGTGCACGTGATCGGTCC
>JBOHSC010000378.1:0-3308 GCA_050733115.1 Gemmatimonadales bacterium | reverse complement strand
AGCCGAATGCGCTCGCGCGCGTCGCGATAGCGCCGGGCGGTCACCCATCCGGCCGCGAGTCCTACCGGTGTCACGACCAGCGCCGCGGGCAGCAGCGCGCCGAGCACGATGAGCATCCCCGTACCCGCGACTCCGGTCGCGGCGATTGCCGCCCCGCCACCCACCAGCTCGGCTCGCGCCCGCCGGGTCGTGGCGCTCAGGGCCACGTGCGACCTTCCCGGAGCAAGAGGGAGAATCGTGGCCGATATGGTGTCGGCGCGCGAGAGCATGAATGGCCGCTTGCCGCTGGCTAGGACCGCGGTCGAGCGCCGGAGGGCCGACGCGAACCCACCCACCGGTTCCCACACGACGCGACCCGGCTGCTGCCGCTGAATGCAAAAGAGCTCGTTCTGCTCCACCCATCGTAGGAGCGACCGCTCGGCCTGCTCGGGGCTCCCCTGCACCGCACGCTGCGCCACGACCGTGGCCGGCCCCGCGATCCGCTCCCACGGGCCGGCCGGCTCGGCGGGGACTCGCACGCGCTCCTCGAGCAACGCCTGCTGAAGGTAGCGATCGGGAATTCCCACTTCCCGGCCGAGCGCCAGGACCTCATCCGAGGAGAGATCGTGGCCAACATCGTGCTCGGCGGCCTGCAGCTCAGCCGCGCGCTGAAGTATCCGCTCCAGTGCCGGACGATCGATGCCGGCGGGATTGCCTTCGGCCATGCTACTCCCCGCGGCTCGATTCCGCCGCGCCGAGGCGGAGCTTCGTCATCAGATCGGAAAGGGTGCCGGCGGAGAGCGACGCGCCGGGCGGTTCGGACTCCTCGAGGCGCTGGGGCGTGGCGGGCCTGGCGGGCTGGAGGAAGGGGCGGAAGAGATCGATGGGAATCGGGAAGATCGTGGTCGAATTGTTCTCGGCGGCGATCTCGGTCAGCGTCTGGAGATAGCGGAGCTGAATGGCGGCGGGCTCCGCCGAGAGGGTTCGGGCGGCCTCGGCAAGCGCCGCCGACGACTGCAGCTCGCCCTGCGCGGCGATCACCTTGGCTCGCCGCTCACGCTCCGCCTCCGCCTGCCTGGCCATCGCCCTCTTCATCTGGTCGGGCAGATCGACATCCTTCACCTCGACAGCCGATACGTCGATTCCCCAGGGGTCGGTGCGCTCGTCGATGATTTTCTTGAGCACCGCGTTGATCTTTTCCCGGTCGGAGAGGAGCTCGTCGAGCTCCACTTCGCCGAGGACTGATCGAAGGGTGGTCTGCGCCAACTGGCTGGTGGCGTAGAGGTAGTCCTCGATCTCGATGATTGCCTTGGCGGGGTCGCTCACCCGCATGTAGAGGACGGCGTTCACCTTGACCGAGACGTTGTCGCGGGTGATCACATCCTGCGGCGGGATGTCGAGCGCGACGATCCGGAGGGAGACGCGCTTCTGGTTGGCGAAGCCGGCGGGCAGGAAGATGAGTCCCGGCCCCTTGGTGCCCCAGTAACGCCCGAGGAAGAAGGCGACCGCGCGCTCGTACTGGCGCACGATGCGAAGGCTCAGAAACGAGTAGACGACCGCGACGGCGAGCGCCGGCATCAACAGATCCATGGTGTCGTTACTCCGGAAAGGCTTCGACGATGACGGCTGCGCCCTGGCCTCCACCGATACATGCGGCGCCGAGCCCGTACCGTCCGCCGGTGCGGCGGAGGGCGTGCAGGAGGTGCAGGGTGATCCGGGCGCCGCTGGCTCCGAGGGGATGTCCGAGCGCCACGGCGCCGCCGTCGACGTTGGTGTGATTGCGGTCGAGCCCCAGCTCCTTCTCGACCGCAAGGTACTGCGCGGCAAAGGCCTCGTTGATTTCGACCAGGTCCATCTGGCCAAGCTCGAGCCCGGCCGAGGCGAGTGCGCGCCTGGAGGCGGGAACGGGGCCGATGCCCATGATGGCCGGATCGACGCCGGCGGTTGCCCAGGCGACGAGGCGGCCGATCGGCTCGAGACCGCGCGATGCGGCGAATTCCCTTCCTGCCACTATGAGTGCCGCGGCGCCATCGCAGATGCCGGAGGCGTTTCCCGCGGTGACGACGCCGTCCTTCTTGAAGTACGGCGGGAGCTGGGCCAGCGCCTCGGGTGTGGTACCCGGACGCATGTGCTCATCGGCGGCCCATGACTCGGTCTGGCGGGTCTTCCGGTTCAGGATGGGAACGGGGACGACCTCGCGGGCGTAACTGCCGGCCTCCCATGCCGCCCGGGCTCTTGCCTGGCTCTGGGCGGCGAAGCAGTCCACCGCCTCCCGCGAGACATGATACTGCTCGGCGAGCTTCTCCGCCGTCTCGGCCATCGAGAGACCGCAGTTGGCGTCGCGCAGCGCTTCCCAGAGGGTGTCTTCGAGCGGTGCGCCGGAGCCGAGGCGCAGTCCCCAGCGTGCGCCCCGCACCACGTGAGGGGCCTGGCTCATCGATTCGGTGCCGCCCGCGAGCACGACGCGGGACGTCCCCAGCAGGATCTGCTGCGCGCCCTGCATGACCGCCTCGAACCCGGAGCCGCAGAGGCGGTTCACCGTGAGCGCCGGGGTTTCGACCGGCGCGCCAGCCTTGAGGCCGATATGGCGTGCGAGGTAGGGAGCGTCGGCGGAGGTCTGGAGGACGTTGCCGAAGACCACGTGATCGATGTCGGCCGGCCCGACGCCCGAGCGGGCGATCGCTTCCCGGGCGGCGATGGTGCCAAGCTCGGTGGCGGAGAGGTCCTTGAGGGTTCCCCCGAAGGCGCCGAAGCCGGTGCGCACTCCGGAGAGGAAGACCACAGCTGATTCGCGGGCGGGGGTCATGCCCTAAACATAAGTCAGATCACCGTTCCGCTCGGCACCACGCCGCTCTTGGGGATGATCACGATCCCGTCGCGGATATAGAAGTTGGGGCCGTCGAAATCAACGGGCTTTCCGTCGGGGGTGATGCGGACCTCGTCGCCGATGCGGGCGTTCTTGTCCACGATGGTCCGCTCGATCCAGGTCCCGTGTCCGATGCCCATCGGGGGCGCGCCGACCGGCGAGGTGCGGTCGGGGGTCTCGTAGTAGTCGTGTCCCATGACCAGCGAATCCTTGAGCGTGGCCCCGGCCTCGACCCGGCTCCGGACCCCCAGCAACGAATGGTCGATGTCGGCGTCGTTGATGATGCACCCATCGGCGATGATCGAGCGCTCCACCCGGCTCTTGATGATCTTGGTGGCCGGCAGGTACCGCGCGTGGGTGAAGATCGGGGACGTCGCATCGTAGAAGTTGAATCGCGGCAGGGGCTCGCAGAGATCGAGATTGGCCTCGTAGAAGGAACGGATGGTGCCGATGTCTTCCCAGT
>JBOHSC010000377.1:0-1676 GCA_050733115.1 Gemmatimonadales bacterium | reverse complement strand
GCCACGAGCGCCCCACCTCCGCGGCCGGTGACCGAGTGCCAGGGCTCCGCGACGGCACGAAGCACGAGACCGACGTTGAGCAGTACGAGGGCGGCCCAGCCGAGTCGCTCGCTACCCCGGGGCTGCTCAGCCGAATAGCGAGGGAACATCCAGTACGCCACGCCGAAGATGAGCTGGGTGAGCCACCCCACTACCAGCAGGTGGAGATAAGCGGGCCAGATCGCTCGCGTGAGAGGAGACTGTGCCGCGAACGGGGATTGCATGATGATGCCGAGCGCGAGCGCGGCGACCAGATAGAGCATGGCCGCCCTGATGAGCCATCGGGTCAGGCGGGGCACGAGCCGGTGAGTGACGAAGGGGAAGCCGCGGGGTTCAGGCTCATCGCGCGGTATATCCGCCGTCCACCACGAGCTCGCTGCCGGTAACGAACTTGGACTCGTCGGACGCGAGGTAGAGGATTGCATAGCCGACGTCGTCGGGGTCGCCCACGTGTCCCAGCGGATGTAGTGCGTCGAGCGCGCGGCGACCCTCCACCACGTCCCCGACCGACCGCAGGTAACCCTCGACCATCGGAGTCCAGATGAATCCGGGGTGGATTGAATTCACCCGGATCCGCCTGGGCGCATAGAGCAGTGCGTCGGTCTTGCTCATCAGCCGGACCGCACCCTTCGAGGCGTGATACGGTGGGCTATCGGGCGCGCCCACGATCCCGTACACGGAGGAGAGATTGACGATGCTGCCGATGCCCGCGCCGAGCATCTGAGGCACGGCGTGCTTGGTGCAGAAGAACACGCCCTTGACGTTCACCGCCATGAGCGCATCCCATTCTGCTTCGGTGATCTCATGGGTGGGCTTGTTCACTCCGGAGATCCCGGCGTTGTTCACCAGTACCGTGATCGGGCCGAACACTTCGGTGACATTCGCAAAGACCGAGCGCACCTCTGACTCCCTGGAGACATCGAGGTGCCAGTAGCGGGCCTGCCCGCCGCCGGCTTCGATTTCTTTCACCAGCTTGCGTCCGTCATCGTCGTGAACGTCGGTGACCGCGACCCGTGCGCCCTCTCGCGCCAGCAGAAGAGAGGCGGAGCGCCCGATGCCCGCCGCGCCGCCCGTGACCAGGGCGATCTTGCCGTCGACTCTACCCATCTATGCCTCCCGAACCGCATCGGCGGCAACAGCGCCGACCGGTTGATGTAGTGGTGGAAACGTGGCGCGAAGCGCGTTGAGGATTACGGCCACGTCTATCGCTTCCTGCAGCAACGCGCCCGCGATCGGCGGGATATGGCCGAAGCTCGCGACGACCATGGCCACCCCGCTCAGGCCGAGGCCGACCCAGATACTCTCCCGGGCAAGGCGAAGGGTCCGGCGGCTGATGGCAATCGCCACCTCCAGGCGGGTCGGGTCGTCGGCCAGGATCACGGCGTCCGCCGCTTCCGCAGTGATGCCGCCGCCGCCGGCCAGCGCGATCCCGACCGTCGCGCTGCTGAGGGCGGGGGCATCGTTGGTCCCATCGCCCAGCATGGCGACTCGCTCGCCCTCCTTCATCAGACGATGGACGCAGGCCACCTTGGCTTCGGGCAGAAGATCGCCGTAGACCTCGTCGATGCCGACGGCGCGCGCGACGGCCGCCGCATTCGCTTCGCTGTCGCCGGAAAGAAGGAGTATCCTGCGGATGC
>JBOHSC010000376.1:0-5061 GCA_050733115.1 Gemmatimonadales bacterium | reverse complement strand
TGCGACGTGGTCGGGAGCTCGCGCGCCTCCCGCAGGCGGCGGTAGAAGTCCTCGGGCTTGAGCTCCACCCGGTCCCGGAATGTCTGGTCGCCGAAGGCCACCTGAAGCGGAACGATAGCGATCCGGTGCCGATCGAGAACCCCGTCGGACAAGTCGGCCGAGCTGTCGGCTACGACGGCGACCCGGCGGCGCTCGGGGTGTGAGAGCCCCCGGTGCTGGGCCCGCATGTCGTCGGCCTTGGTGGTTTCCACCCGCCCCCATCGGGTCGCATAGCTAAAGACGGCCTCCGGGGTGTCGGTGTGCACATGGATCTTCAGAATGTCACCGGTTGTCACCACGACAAGGGATCCACCGAACTGGTGGAGCGATGCCCGGACCTCGTTGGACGCCGGAAGCTGCTCGCCGCGGACCAGCACCTCGGTGCAGAAGCGGAAGTCGCGCTCGGCGGCCACTTCGACGAGCGCCGCCGGGCTGGACGACGGAGAGTCGCCATTGATGCCGAGCACCGGAAGGATCGGGTCTCCCTCGATGTATCGAACCACGCCCTCGATCATCCGGACGAAGCCCTTGCCGCCCGCATCCACCACGCCGGCTTCGCGAAGGACGGCCATGAGGTCGGGAGTCCGGGCCAGCGCCGCTTCGCCCTCGTCGAGGAGGCGGCGCATGAACTCGCCGAGGTCGGCCGTTTGGGCGGCGGTGCGCTCCGCGGCGGCGGCGGCCTCGCGGGCCACGGTGAGGATCGTGCCCTCGCGTGGATCGTCGAGCGCCTCGTAGAGCCGGTCGGCGCCGGCCCGAACCGCCCGGGCCACCCCCACCGTGGTGGCGGTCGTTCCTTCTCCCAGGGCGTCGGAAAATCCGAGCATGAAGTGGGCGAGCATCATTCCCGAGTTGCCCCGGGCCCCCAGCACCGCGGCCCGGGCCATGGCGCGGGCGGTGTCCGGAAGCGGCGCGTCGCCGAGGGCCCGGAGGGCGTCGGCGACGGCGCGAAGAGTGAGGGTGAAGTTGGTGCCGGTATCGCCATCGGGGACTGGGAAGACGTTGATCCGATTGATCTCGTCGCGTCCCGCGGCCACCCAGTCGGCGGCCGCGAAGAGCGAGCGGGCGAGACGGGGGCCGTCGAGATACGTGATGCCGCTACTCACCGGCGTCGGGTCACTCCGCGACGACCGACAGGTGCACCTCGGCGTGGATTTCGTGCGGCAGGCGAATGCCGACGGTATGGTGGCCGAGCGTCTTGATAGGGTGCTCCAGCTCGATGCGGCGCTTGTCTACCTCGTGACCCTGCTTTGCGAGCGCCTCGGCGATGTCCTGCGCGGTGATGGAGCCGAAGAGCTTGCCCTCTTCGCCCGCCTTTCCGCCGAGGGTCAGCGTGACCCCGCCAAGCGTAGCGGCGAACCTTTCCGCCTCGGCCCGCTCCGCGTTGCTCCGCGTCGTCCGCGCCTTGCCCTCGGCGGCAATGCGCTTCTTGTTGCCCTCGGTGGCCTCGAAGGCGAGACCATGAGGGAGGAGAAAATTGCGGGCGTAGCCGGGCTTGACCCGGACCAGCTCGCCGGCGCGTCCCAGGGACTTCACATCCTCACGCAGAATCACTTCGATCATCGGTCGAACCCTCAGTTGGCCGGCGTCATCCGACGCCGGAAATCTAGCCAGGTGTCCGCAAGCCCGAGCAGAGTGAGCCCACCTACGACGAACGGCAACAGAAACATCGAGATCGCCCCAAGCACCACGATGACCGACCGGGGGACCCGTCCCGCGCCCGCCAGCAGAACGGCAAGGCCGCGCGTCACGTAGAGTGCGGTCCAGAGCAGCAGGAGATTGGCGCCGACCAGCGGCCACGGATCAGGCACTGGGAGGATTGAGAGGGCGAGCGCCAGCACCCAGCCCCACACAAGCTGGTCGTTGAATCGGAAGGCGGGGAATGGCGGCGGAGGGGCGCCGAGGGGTCTGGTGGACACCCGATGATACCAGGCCCAGGCCAGCCGGAGCCCGGTCACCGCGGCGATGGCGAGAAGCGCGGGGAAGAGCTGGGCGACCGTGTCGCTGATTCCGGTCATCTGGGCGACGACGTCGGTGGGGACGCCCGCCGCCTGCCACTGTGCCCGCGCCGCGTCCTGGTACTCGCTCAGGTCGTGACCCACCGCCTGTCTCACCGCCGCCCAGCCGATGCCGAGACGGAGCATCCAGACGACCAGCGCCGCGCCGGCCACGGCCGCGGAGACGAGCGCACGAGAGAAGAGGGGGGACGGGCGCCAGAGCGTGAGCGCCAGGAAGCTGCCGCAGAGAAACACCGCGCCCGCCCTGGCCACCTGGGCGCCCAGCCCGCCGAGTGGCTGGAGCCAGAGCGCGGTCCAGAGGATGGCGCCGAGGAGCCATCCCCATTCCCGGGCCGTCGAAGGCCGGGAAAAGAGGAGCAATCCCGCCAGCGGCCCGCACACGAACACGGGGGGCGCCAGCAGGAGATAGCCGGCCAGCGCCAGGAGCGGTCCCCAGGGCGCCGGCCCCCGCGCCGGGCCGCCGTTGGCCCCGCGCGGGGCAGCGCCGGGAGAGGTCAGCCGACGAAACCCTTGATGTACGGCAACAGCGCCAGCTGCCGGGCGCGCTTGATGGCGGTGCTGAGCTGCCGCTGGTGGCGCGCGCAGGTGCCGGACAACCGGCTCGGAAGGATCTTGCCGCGCTCGGTCAGGAACCGCGAGAGAGTGCGCTCGTCCTTGAAGTCCACGACCCGGACGCCGGACTCACAGATGGCGCAGGTTTTCTGTGGCCGCCTCATTCGTCGTCCTCCTCGTCGCTCTTGCCGGCGGTGACGGGCACCGGCTGGGCGCCTTCGTTGACGACGACCAGGAAGCGCAGGACCCCATCGTCGAGCTTGATGGCGCGCTCGAACTCGGGGAGCGCGGTGGCCACGGCGTCGAACTTGGCGACGACGTAGTAGCCCGTCTCATGCTTCTTGACGGGGTAGGCGAGCGTACGCTTGCCCCAGTGATTGATCTGGGGAGCTTCGCCACCGGGCTGCTGGATGAGGGCGTGGAAGCGAGCGAGGCGCTCGTTGATGGTGGCCTCTTCGAGTGCGCTGTCGAAGATATAGACCACCTCGTACTGACGGGTCATGACACCTTCCTTTGGACTGGTGCCTCGGGCCTGGTGTGGGCGCCGGGGAGGAGATATGTGAACGCGGTAAGATAGGCGGGGAGGGGGTGGGACGGTAGCCCGAGTCGCGGCTATTCTTCGATATGCGACTCCACTCCATACAGATCGGCACGCCTCGTACAGTCGGGACTCCTGACGCCCCTGATCGGATGCAGCGGGAGTTCACCAGCGCCATCTGGAAGGAGCCCGTCGCGGGGCCGGTGTGGGTCGGGAATCTGGGTCTGCGCGGCGATCAGGTGGCCGATACCCGCGCTCACGGCGGTCCCGACCAGGCCGTACTCATGTACGCGATCACCCACTATCTCGCCTGGCGGGCCGAGTGGGGTCGGGAAGACGTGGGCCCGGGAGCCTTCGGCGAGAACCTGACCGTCGAGGGATTGACCGAGGAGAAGGCGTGTCTCGGCGACGTGTACCTGATCGGCGGTGCGCGGCTGGAGGTGACGAAGCCGCGCGAGCCGTGCGCGACGCTGGCCCGCCGGCACCAGGTGCCGGACATGATCGCGATCGTTCAGGCCAACGGGCGCAGCGGCTGGTATCTCAGAGTGCTGGAGGAGGGGGAGATAGAGGCGGGGCAGGCGATCGCGCTCGCCGGGCGGCCCCATCCCGAGTGGCCGGTACGGGAGGTTGCGCTGGCAATGCGGGAGCGGAAGAGCGACCCGGAGCGCGCATCGCGGCTGGCGCGGGTGCCGGCGCTGGCCGCCAACTGGCGCCTGAGGATACTCGGCTATTGAGGATGGGCAGAGACACCCAGAAGCCCGGCGGCGGCCGCAAGTCTCCGGTCGAGAGTCCAGAGGCCTGCCTCCTCCAGTATTGCCGCCGACAGCAAATGGGTGTCGATCCAGCCGAGACCTTTGCCCATGAGCTTGCGCCCTTCGATCAACGCGAGCGCTTCATCATCGCTGACTACGAAGGCCTGAGGAAGCCGACTCAGCAAGAGCAGAACCTCGGCGCGATTCCGCAGGTTGCCGCACGCCAGCTCGCCGATGATCCAGGGGTGACAGGTGATCTCGCCTTGCTCGAGCAGTCTGCGAAGCGGTTCGTTGCCATACCGGAAGTGATCGACCCAGACCGAGGTATCGGCCAGGATCACCGGCTACGCCGCTCCCGCACAGCGCGCCGCGGAATGGGCCGCAACCCCGGTTCGGAGGCGCCCAACGCCGCAAGGCGGCGCCCGCTCTCCCGCGCGATGAGTGCCTCGAGCCCCGCGTGCACCAGGGCGGTCTTTTCCCCGATTTTCGTGAGCCGCGCCGCCTCGCGCACCAGCGCATCATCGAGGTTCAGTGTCGTACGCATATGCATCAGTATGCATTATTGATGCACATAGCGCAAGTCACTGCGAAGCGGACAGCCCAACTTACCTATGAGCTGAACCGGAACAACAGCACGTCCCCATCCTGAACGACGTACTCCTTCCCTTCCGCCCGCGAGAGTCCCTGCTCGCGAGCGGCCTTCCACCCCCCAACCCTCACGAAGTCGTCATAGGCGACCGTCTCGGCCCGAATGAATCCCTTCTCGAAGTCGCTGTGGATCACGCCCGCCGCGGCCGGCGCCTTGTCGCCGCGGTGAATGGTCCACGCGCGCACTTCTTTTTCGCCTGCGGTGAAGTAGCTCTGCAGGCCGAGCAGGTGGTAGGCGGCGTGGGCGAGACGGTCGAGACCGGATTCGGTGAGGCCGAGTGAGGCGAGGAATTCGGTGCGGTCTTCGGGGGCCAGCTCGGCCAGCTCCGCCTCGACCTTCGCGGAGAAGGTCACGACCTCGGCTGTCTCGTTGTCGGCGGCGAGCGCGCCGGCCAGGGCGGTGACGAAGTCGTTTCCGCTTCCGACCTCCTCCTCGCTCACGTTGGCGGCGTAGAGCACCGGCTTCGACGTGAGAAGATTGAAGGCGCGGAAGGAGGCGGCTTCCTCCGCCACCGGG
>JBOHSC010000375.1:0-5858 GCA_050733115.1 Gemmatimonadales bacterium | reverse complement strand
GCCGCGCAGGGCGGCATCAACGCGGCCAAGAACTACCGGAACGACGGCGACAGCGTCCAGCGACTCTTCTACGACACGGTGAAGGGTGGCGACTTCCGCTCGCGCGAGGCGAATGTGTACCGTCTGGCCGAGATAAGCGTCCGGATCATCGACCAGTGCGTCGCGCAGGGGGTGCCGTTTGCCCGCGAGTACGGCGGCCTCCTCGCCAACCGCTCGTTCGGGGGCGCGCAGGTATCGCGCACCTTCTACGCCCGCGGTCAGACGGGGCAGCAACTCCTGCTTGGCGCCTACCAGGCGCTGGAGAAGGAGATTGCGCGCGGCGGGGTGACGATGTATCCGCGCACCGAGATGCTCGATCTCGTGGTCATCGACGGACGGGCCCGCGGCATCGTGGTGCGCGACATGGTCACCGGCAGGATCGAGTCGCATGCCGCTGACGCGGTGGTGCTCGGCACCGGCGGCTACGGCAACGTGTTCTATCTGTCGACCAATGCGAAGGGCTCGAATGCTACGGCGATCTGGCGGGCGCACAAGCGGGGCGCCGCGTTCGCCAATCCCTGCTTCACCCAGATTCACCCCACCTGCATCCCCGTGAGCGGCGACTACCAGTCGAAGCTCACGCTGATGAGCGAGTCGCTGCGCAACGACGGCCGCGTCTGGGTGCCGAAGCGCGGGGGAGACAACCGCGCCCCGGGTGAGATTCCCGAAGCCGAGCGCGACTATTACCTGGAGCGGCGCTACCCGAGCTTCGGCAACCTGGCGCCCCGCGATATCGCGTCACGCGCGGCCAAGGCGGTGTGCGACGAGGGGCGCGGCGTGGGACCGGGCGGGCTTGGCGTCTATCTCGACTTTGCCGATGCGATCTCCCGACTCGGCCCCTCCACCGTGCGCGAGCGGTACGGCAACCTCTTCGAGATGTACGAGCGCATAACCGACGAAGATCCGTATCGGGTTCCCATGCGCATCTACCCGGCGGTTCATTACACGATGGGCGGGCTCTGGGTGGACTACAATCTCATGAGCACCATCCCCGGGCTGCACGTGATCGGCGAGGCGAACTTCTCCGACCATGGCGCCAACCGCCTTGGCGCGAGCGCGCTCATGCAGGGCCTCGCCGACGACTACTTCATCATCCCCAGCACCATCGGCGACTATCTCGCGTCCACCAAGGTCGACAAGGTCGATGCGTCGCATCCGGAATTCCGGCTGGTCGAGGCCGAGGTGGGGACACTCACGAAGCGGTTCCTCGGCATCAAGGGAAAGCGCACCGTCGATTCATTCCATCGCGAGCTTGGCAAGCTCATGTGGGACAAGTGCGGAATGGCGCGGGACTCGAAGGGGCTCAGGGAGGGACTCCAGCGGCTCCCGGATCTCCGGGCAGAATTCTGGCGCAACGTGAACGTTCCGGGAAGCGATCTGGAGCTCAACCAGGCACTCGAGAAGGCGGGGCGCGTTGCCGACTTCCTCGAGCTCGGCGAGCTCATGTGCCGCGACGCACTGCAGCGCCAGGAGTCGTGCGGCGGGCACTTCCGCGAGGAGTACCAGACCGAGGACGGCGAGGCGCTTCGCGACGACGAGCACTTCGCCTACGTGGCCGCCTGGGAGTACCTCGGCGCCGACAAGCCTCCGCGTCTCCATAAGGAGCCGCTGGCCTTCGAGCACGTGCACCTGGCGCAGAGAAGCTATAAGTAGGTCCACGGAGACCCAATGAACCTGACGCTACACGTCTGGCGCCAACCGGGGCCCGGCGCGCCCGGCCGGATGATCCGCTATGAGGCCAGCGACGTGAGCCCCGACATGTCGTTCCTCGAGATGCTGGACGTGGTCAACGAGCGCCTCACCGAGCAGGGCGAGACGCCCATCGCGTTCGATCACGATTGCCGCGAGGGAATCTGCGGCTCGTGCAGCCTGATGATCAACGGCGCGGCCCACGGGCCGAACCCGGGCACCGCCACCTGTCAGCTCCACATGAGGAGCTTCAAGGACGGCCAGGAGATCTACGTCGAGCCGTGGCGGGCACGGCCGATGCCGGTCATGCGTGACCTGGTGGTTGACCGGAGCGCGCTCGACCGGATCATCGCCGCCGGCGGCTACATCACCGCTCCCACCGGTGGGGCGCAGGACGCCAACACGATTCTCATCCCCAAGGACATGGTGGACACGGCCATGGACGCGGCGCAGTGCATCGGGTGCGGTGCCTGCGTGGCGGCGTGTCCCAACGGCTCGGCGTCGCTCTTCACGGCGGCAAAGATCACCCACCTGGGATTGTTGCCGCAGGGCCAGCCGGAAAGGCTGCGCCGTGCCCGCCGTATGGTGGCGCAGATGGATCTCGAGGGCTTCGGTGCTTGCACGCTCTTCGGCGAATGCCAGGAAGCCTGCCCCAAGCAGATCAGCATCGACACCATCACCAGGATGAACCGCGACTTCATCCGGGCGAGCGTCGCGCCGGTGGGCGCGGCGGTGGCCGAGTCGGGCTGAGCCACACGAGCCTCGGCCTGGCACTTGGGGTGGTGGCGCTCGCTCCCGTGGCGGCCGCGGGCCAATCGCCGGCTTGGGTTCGTGTCGGGGCCAACGCCGTGTTCGCCTACGAGGCGTCGGACGTCATCCCGGGCGGAGGCTCCCTCGGCGAGGTCCGCGTGGTTGAGCCTACGCTGATGGTCCACGCCGGAGCGGGGCGGCACCTCCGGCTGGTAAGCACGCTCAATCTTGAAGGCGCCACGATTCCCGACGGGGAGCTCGCCCTGGGCAACTGGGGCGAGGGCTTCGTAGACCGTCGCCACCCCCACACCTACGCCCACGAGCTCATTCTCTCCGCCGACGACCTTCTTGGCGCTCGCGACCGCGAGAGCCGCGTTTCGGTCAGTGTGGGTAAGGGGTTCGTTCCGTTCGGTACCGACGATCCGATGGTACGGCCCTTCCTTCGCTTCCCGGTCAATCACCATCTCTCCCAGATCCTCGAGCGTGCCGTGGCCATCGCCGGCGTACGGACGCGCTACCTGGCCGGCGAGCTCGGCCTCTTCAATGGAGACGAGCCTGAACGTCCGGGGCAGTGGCCGAGGATCGGGGGCCGATTCGGAGACTCGTGGGCCGCACGGCTTACGACGTACCCCGCTTCGGGAGTAGAGCTCCAGGCGTCGCACGCCAATGTGCATTCTCCCGAGCACCGGCCCGGCGCCGGCACCGACCAGGGGAAGTGGAGTCTGTCGGCTCGGTGGTCGAAGCCGGTGGGTGGGCATCCGGTGTACGGCCTGGTCGAGTGGTCGAGGACCTCGGAGGCGGGGGGATTCTTCGTATTCCACTCGGTTCTTGCGGAAGGTGCATGGACCGCCGGCCGGCATCGTCTCCAGTACCGGTTCGAACGGACGGAGCGCCCGGAGGAGGAGCGGCTCAGCAACTTCCGCTCCCTCCGCCCGCATCTCGAGAACTCGATCCTCGGGATCACGCGATGGACGGTGCACACCGCCGGCTACGAGTTCCCGGCCCTGGGCACCGCGGCGGTGGGATTGCGTCCGCTGGTTGAGGTCTCCTACGGCGCCATCCGGAAAGTGAGAGGTGGGGTGATTGACGTCCAATCGCTGTACGGACAGGACCACTTCGTGTCGCTGAGCGTCGGAGTCCGCGTCGGGGTGGGGATGCCGATGCACCGGATGGGGCGGTACGGCAGTCTCGAGGACGCCGGTATGACTCACCCTCACCATGGCGGAATGTCGGAGTGAACAAGTTTCTCTGGCTGTTGCTGGCCGCGGGAGCGTGCGGCGGGGGCGGCGACGGCGGCAACACCGGGCCGGCCCCGACCGGCGCATTCCACGTCCTTTCCGGCGGCGACAACGTGCCCGATCGCTACACCTCCGACCTCTGGGTTCACGGAGCCTATGCGTATACGGGCACCTGGGGCGGCTCCTCGAGGGCCGGCAACGCGGGGAATGTGCTGAATATCTGGTCGCTCGGTGGAGGAGGTGCTCCGACGCTGGTGGACTCGCTGGTGCTCGACGGGATCAGCACGGTGAGCGACGTCCAGGTGAGCGACGACGGCAAAGTGCTCGTCTTCAGTACCGAGCTCGGCCCGAACGCCGGACTCATGGTCTACAATCTGACCGACCCGCGCCATCCGACATTTCTGGACAGCACGCAGGTGGCCGCCGGAATCCACACCGCGACGATCGCCGAGATCGGCGCCCGGCGTTATGTCTTCGCCGCGCGTAATCCAGGCACTCCGGGGCCCGCGTTGTTGATCTACGACATCACCAACCCGGCCGCGATCAGCCTCAGGGCCACGGTACCGATTCCACCGAACTACGGTATCCACGACACCTACGTCCGCGATGGACTGGCGTTCGTCTTCGCCTGGAACACCGGCATGATCATCTACGACGTGGGAAACGGGCTCAAGGCAGGGCAGCCGTCAGCGCCCGTCGAGATTGGCCGGGTGGTCACCGGGTCCGACAAGGTGAAGAACAGCCCCTCGGCCCACAACGGGTGGTGGTTTCACAACCCGGTGACCGGTGAGAACCGATATCTCTTCGTAGGACAGGAAGGAAAGGGGATCATCGGAGCCGAGTCGAGCGGGGACATCCACGTGGTGGACGTCTCCGATTTGGCCCATCCGGTGGAGGTGGCGTTCTTCCACCTCGACGGCGCCGGCACGCACAACTTCTGGATGGACGAGGACCGGCAGATCCTCTACGCGGCCTACTACAACGGCGGGGTGGTTGCGCTCGACGTCTCGGGCACGCTGTCGGGAGACCTGTCCAGCCGGCTCATCGCCCGGTTGGAGCCGGGCGGGGCCGGTGATACCTACGTATGGGGCGTTCAGCTTGCCGGCGGCGCACTCTACGCGACCGACATGCTGAGCGGGCTGTGGCAGCTGGAGGTGCCGTAGGGGTTGTGACCTACTTTACCGGCCACGCGTTGTTCGACCGATCCACATCCGGATACCAGCTATCCGGATCGATCGCCACTGTATTCACCTTCCTCGGCCCCGGAATGATCGCGGTGTAGCGATCACCCCGGAACCAGACCTCGACCGGCAGCGTGATCCGCCGAGTGCTGCCGTCGTCCATGGTAATCGCAAGCTCGACCGGCATCGGCATCTGGCCGACGTTCCGCAGATAGATCCGCGACACCACCCCCGACGAATCCGACAGCGACACCGAATCCACCGCCTGGTCGAGCCGCTCGGTGGTGAAGAACCACGAGCGCCAGAACCAGCTCAAGTCCTCGCCCAGGCCGTCTTCCATCGTCCGGAAGAAGTCACCCGGTGTTGGGTGCTTGAACGACCAGCGGCGGATGTATTCCCGGAACACCGGATCGAAGCGCGCCGGCGACGTGATGTGGTCACGGAGCATCACCAGGCCGACCGCAGGCTTGTTGTAGAGCGCCTGACGCCAGCTCTCATTCGAAGTGACCCGGTCGGCGGGAATCATGATCGGCTGTTCTTCGCCGGAAATGGCGTTCTTGAGGTAGGTCTCCTGAACCCCGCGGGCCAGCGGCATCGGCTGGTCCGGCCACCGTTTCGGGAAGTTGTAGTGATTCATGAAGCTGTTGAACCCTTCATCCATCCACCCGTACAACCGCTCGTTGCTGCCCACGACCATCGGAAACCAGGTGTGCCCGAACTCGTGGTCGGTGACGCTGTAGAGCGCCACCGGGTCGACCCGCTCGTGGCAGAAGACGATCATGGGATATTCCATCCCCCCCTCGAGGCCGTTCACGTTGATCGCGACGGGGTAGGGGTAGGGAACCCACTGCTGCGAGTAATTCTCGATGGCGGTTCTGGCGTACTGGGTGGCTTCACTCCACGCCGGCTCCGCGCTGGGGGGATAGAAGCTCATGGCCAGCGTCTTGCCGCCGTTCACGCC
>JBOHSC010000374.1:0-1640 GCA_050733115.1 Gemmatimonadales bacterium | reverse complement strand
GGCCGCACGTGGCCCGCGCGATCGTCCGCCAGGGCAGCGCCGCCGACGTCGGCGACGCCTTCGACCGGTATCTCGGCCGGGGGCGCCCGGCGTTCGTGGAGAAGACGCTCCCCGATTTCCGCGAGATCGCCGACCTCGTGCACGCGGTCGGGGGCCTGGTATCGGTGGCCCACCTGAAGGAGCGGGGCACCCGGTCGTTCCTCGGCCGTCTCAAGCAGGAGGGACTCGACGCGGTGGAGACGCGGCATCCGAGCCACGATCCCGCCCTCCGCTCGCGCCTCACCGACATCGCGCTGCGCCTCGGGTTGCTGCGCACCGGCGGCAGCGACTGGCATGGCGATCCCGAGCCCGGCGAGTCGCACGGTGCCCTCGGCTCGCAGGAGGTGCCGGCGGAGTGGCTCGACCGGCTCGAGGAGCTGCGGGGAAAGTCGCAGACTCCGGTGGTGGGCCAATGAGCGAGACGTTCGACTTCAGCGGCAAGGTCGTCCTGGTGACCGGTGTCGGGAGGGCCGGCCAGATCGGTCACGCCGTGGCACTGGCGTTCGGCAATGCCGGGGCGAAGATCGTCGCCTGCGACCGGAACGCCGTCGGCGTCTCGGAGCGGGTGCGCGAGTTCGCCGCGGCCGGCGTGGACGCCCGGCCGTGCGCCGGCGACCTCACTCAGCCCGACATCGCGGCGCTGGCGGTCGAAGTGGCGCTCCGCCATTTCGGCCGGCTCGACGCCGTGATCAACGTGGCCGGCGGCCTGACCACCTACGGGCCGATCGAGAGTCTGAGCGTCGAGGCGCTCGACCGAGAGGTCTCGATCAACCTGAAGACGACCGTGCTGGTTTCGCAGGCCGCGATCGGCGCGCTGGCCAAGACCCAGGGCTGCATCGTGAACTTCGCGTCGATCGCCTACTTCCAGCCGCAGAGCCCGATGGCCATTTACTCGGCGGCCAAGGCGGCGGTCGCCGGATTCACCCAGAGCCTCGCGGTGGAGCTGCGCGACCGGAAGATCCGCGTCAACGCCGTGGCGCCCGGAATGGTGCGCACCGGCGACAACGTCGCCACCGCGGGTGAATCGGCGGAATATGTCGAGCTGAGCGACATCGCCCACGGTGTCATGTCGCTGGTGAGTCCCGCCTCCGGCTCGATCACCGGACACATCCTCCCGATCGCTCCGGCCGCCCACGGCAAGCCCTGATGGAGCTCAGTAACCGCGTTGCGCTTGTGACGGGCGCCGGCCGCCGCCTGGGCCGGGCCTTCGCCCAGGCGCTGGCGGGGCGTGGCATGGCGGTGGCCATCCATCACAACGCCTCCGCTCAGGGTGCAGAGCAGCTGCGCCGCGAAATCGAGGCCGCCGGCGGCCGCGCCGCCTGCTTCGCGGCCGACCTCACCGACGCCGCAGCCGCGACCGATCTGGCCGGCCGTGTGGTGGACACGCTCGGACGGCTCGACGTGCTGGTCAATTCGGCCGCGGTGATGCACCGGCTTTCGTTCGAGGCGACGACGCCGGAACAGTGGGATTCGATCATGGGGCTCAACCTCCGCGCCGCATTCTTCTGCACGCAGGGAGCCGCTCCGGCGCTTCGCGCCGCGCGCGGAAAGGTCGTGAACATTGCCGACCTGAGCGGGCTCGAGCCGTGGCCCGGCTTCGC
>JBOHSC010000373.1:0-2164 GCA_050733115.1 Gemmatimonadales bacterium | reverse complement strand
GGGTCTGGTGAGTCAGGTCGACCTTCACCTGCGGATCGGGGCCGAGTGCCTGAAGGATGATGTTGCGCCGCTCGCTCTGTTCCGCCTCCTCCTCGGTGAGCTCGCCGGCGTCCACCAGGCGCTGCATGAGCGATTGATCTTTCGTGAGCTGGATGGCGGTGCCATTGCGGATCAGGTAGCCGCGGCTGTCGCCGATCTGTGTGAGGTAGAGGTCGTCGCCGTAAACTCCCGCCGCCGTCACCGTCGTCCCCATCCCGCGCACCTCGGGATGCTCCTTCGCGTAACTGTAGATGCGGGCGTTGGCCAGCTCGACGGCCTCACGCATCCGGAAGGCAAAGCGCTCGGCCGACGCGTCGGGGTCGGTGGCCCACTCGGTGGCGAGGTGCCGATAGATCAGGTCGGCGGCCATCTCGCTCGCCAGCTCGCCGGCCACGGCACCGCCCATGCCGTCGGCGACCATGAAGAGCGAGCCGCGCGGCCCGATCTCATGCTCGCGGACCTCCGGCAGGAGGCTGGCATTGCCGGTGCTCAGGTCTGCGACGAGGAATGTGTCCTCGTTATGGTCCCGGGTACGCCCTCGATCGGTCTTTCCAAATACGGAGGCGACAATGGGAGTCACTCGGACGGTCCCTTCAGGTGATCCGGTCCGCTGGCCAAGAGTTTGACGAATCTACGGAGCGCCCCGGTGAGCGTCAACGTCGCCTTGGCGTAAGTCCTAGTCAACGTGTACCTTGCAGCGATGGACCTCATTCGGCGCGGCCGCCGGCTGGCGCCGCTGCTCCTCGTGGCTGCCTGCTCTCGCGCTCAACCCGCCATGACCGTGCCCGCCGGTGGTGGCCCGGCGGCGAACTCCGCCGCCCTTCCCGCGGTGCCCGAGCGACATGGTCCCCTCCACATCCAGGTGGTGTATCCGCCTTCGGACGCGGTCGTCCAGGTGCGCGATTCCAATTTCATCTTCGGCTCGGTCGGCAGCGGCGACGCGAAGCTGACCATCAACGGACAGCCGGTGCGAGTCTGGCCGAACGGCGCATGGCTCGCCTATCTGCCTTTCCCGCCCGATTCGGTCGCCCGGTTCCAGCTCGAAGCGCGAAACGCCACCGACTCCACATCGCTCACCTACATGGTGAGGCGGACGGTGGACGAGCTCACCCCACCGCCGGGTACACCGGTGTGGGTGGACTCGCTCTCCCTCGCGCCGCGTGGTCGCGTCTGGCTCGGCCAGGACGAATACCTCCCACTCTCCGTTCGGGCGAGCGAGGGGGCCGAGGTCCGATTGCGGCTCCCCGACGGGACCATAGTGCCGCTGGTGGCGCAGCCCCGGCCCCCCGACGTGCCCGACGGAGTTCGCGTCTTCGGCGGAGGGCGCTCGGATGTGGCTTCGCGGCGCGACCGGTACGCCGGTCTCCTCCGCGGCCGGACCTTCGGGCCCGATCCCGGTCCGGTCCTTCCTCCATCCGGGTACGCTTCGCCCACCGGCATCCTGACCGACACGTCATGGGCCACCGTCGAGGCGATCATCGGCTCCGATACCGCCCGCGCCCGCTGGCCGTTGCAGGTGGCCGTGCTCGACAGCATGCCCGTCGTCGCAGAGTTCAATGACGATACCGCGCACTCCGGTGCCACCGACAGTAGCACGAGCGGTCGGGCACTCCCCGAGGGAACCTACGTGTGGTTCTTCCCTACCGGCACTCATGCCGAGATATCGGGACGCCGCAATGGCGACCTGCGGGTCCGTCTCTCCACGTCGGCGGAGGCGTGGATTCCGGTAACCGACGCCCAGCCGCTGCCCAGGGGGACCCCGGCCCGCCGTGGCATCGTCGGTTCGGTCACGCTCACGCCGAGCCCCGGTTACGCAACTCTTCGCGTGCCGGTCAGCCAGCGCCTCCCGTTTCGTGTGATCGAGGGCGACCGCACGCTGGCGCTCCGATTCTACGGCGCCGGGGGCGACGTAAACTGGATGCGCTATGGCGCGGCCGATTCGCTGGTGCGGAAGATGGGCTGGGAGCAGAGCGCGTCCGACGAGGTGACCCTCACGCTCGAGCTTTCCCGTCCGGTGTGGGGGTACCGCACGCGATGGGAGGGCAACGATCTCCTTCTCGACCTGCGCCGTCCGCCTCCCGTCGACCGTGGCAATCCTCTTTCCGGCCGCCTCATCGCCGTGGAC
>JBOHSC010000372.1:0-5849 GCA_050733115.1 Gemmatimonadales bacterium | reverse complement strand
TCCTCGACAACATCACGATCACCTGGTTGACGAACACCGCGCTGTCTGGCGCCCGTCTCTATTGGGAGTATTGGGGCAAAGGTTATTTCAATGCCAAAGGCGTCTCCATCCCGGTTGCCGTGAGCGTCTTCCCTGACGAACTCTATCCAGCCCCGCGGAGCTGGGCAGAGCAGGTGTATCCCAAACTGATCCATTACAACAAGGTGGAGAAAGGCGGCCACTTTGCGGCCTGGGAACAGCCGCAGATCTTCTCGGAAGAGGTCCGCGCCGGGCTCCGGAGCCTTCGTTAGAAGACCGTCTTGGCGGCGGCGCACACCTGCTGTGCGCCGCTGCCCTGCCCTGCTCAGCCAGAAGTAAGGGATGCTTCTCGCCGGTTCCCGGTGTTTCCGGAGGAGATCTATCGAGCCCCGGAGACATGGGCCGGGCGCGCCTATCGCAACCTGATCTACTTCCACGAGGTCGACAAAGGCGGGCACTTCGCGGCCTGGGAGCAGCCGGAGCTGTTCGCGGCTGAGCTGCGTGCGGCATTCACATCGTTACGGTAGTTCAGGAGAGGTCCACGTGAAAACGACGCTGATCATGGGGGTGGCGATGCTGATCGTCGGAAGCGGTGTGGCGCAGGCTCAGCAGCCGGGAAGTAGACGAACCGATCTGCAGCGCCACGATCTCAGTGCTCCCGGACGCGAGGTCATCCAGGTGCGCGTCGACTTCGACCCGGGATATGTCTCCCCCAGGCATACCCATCCGGGCGAAGAGATCATCTATGTCCTCGAAGGCACGCTGGAGTATCAGATCGAGGGCAAGGCGCCGGCGACGTACAAGGCAGGCGACGTCTTGTTCATCCCGGCCGGAACGATCCACGCGGCAAAGAACGTCGGCAGCGGCAACGGGGCGGAGCTCGCCACGTATGTCGTCGAAAAAGGGAAGCCGCTCATCACGCTGGTCAAGTGATCGCCGTGTCTGACGAGATCAACCAGGGTCGCCGCCACTTTCTGGGAACTGCCGCCATCACCATTGCGGCCGCCCAGCTCGGCGTGCTCGGTTCTGCCGGCGCAGAATCGGCCAGGGCCGAACAGGCAAATGTCCCCCCGACCAGGCTGCCTTCACATACCTCGTTCGGCCCTATCAAGCAGATCGATGCCGGCCTCCTCAACGTCGGGTACGCCGAAGCCGGACCAGGCAATGGTCCTGCGGTGCTCTCAAGATCAAGAAGGCAATCCTCGCCGGTTGTGATTGGGGAGCGCGGACAGCCGACATCATGGCGGCGCTCTGGCCTGAACGCTGTAAGGCACTGGTCTCCGTGAGCGGGTATCTGATCGGCAGCCAGGAAGCCGGCAAGATGCCATTGCCGCCAAAGGCCGAGCTCGAGTGGTGGTACCAATTCTATTTCGCCACCGAGCGCGGCCGGCTGGGCTACGAAAAATACCGCCGCGACTTTGCGAAGCTCATTTGGCAGCTTGCCTCGCCGAAGTGGCACTTCGATGACGCGACATTCGATCGTAGCGCCGCGTCCTTCGACAATCCGGAACACGTCGGCATCGTAACCCACAATTTACCGATGGCGGCTCGCACTGGCCGAAGGAGAGCCGAAGTATGACGATTTTGAAAAGAGGCTTGCCGCAGGTCCGGTGATCACCGTGCCCACCATTACCCTCGAAGGTGATGCCAATGGCGCACCGCATCCGGACGCCGGTGCCTATGCCAAGAAATTCTCGGGCAGGTATTTGCACCGGGTTATCCAGGGCGGCATCGGTCACAATCTGCCCCAGGAAGCTCCCCAGGCTTTTGCCAAGGCTGTTGTCGAAGTCGACGGTTATTGAGCAGATGGAAAACCAAAGCCCCCGCGATCCACCGCAGGGGCTCGTGTTTCTAGCTAAGAGCGACCACCGCTCGCCCTACGCCCTGTTCCTCTCATAGATCAGATTCCGCGGCGCGAACCACCACTGAAGCTGCTTGGTCACCGGCAGTCCGCCGTTCACTCTCGGGTCGGTACGATCGCCCTGGATCGTCGCCTGCACCTGCAGCGCGGCGATGTCGTCGTAGTCGTTGACGACGTTCGCGTCCGAGCCGCTGTCGGCCTGGGCCACCAGACTGTTGTCCGTGAAGGCGAGGCGCGCCGTGAAGGCCTGCATGCCAGTGGCCACCACTTCGCCCTGCGGCACCAGCGCCGCATTCAGTTTGGTGGCCCGCATGAGCTGGGTGCCGCTCCGGTAGTAGACCACCACACCGAGCTTCTGCACGAAGGTGCTGGCCGGGGTGATCGCCACGCCCACGATGGCCGCCGAGTGGTGCAGCAGTCTCGGCGCGTTGACGAACTGGATGCGATAACCGCCTCCCACCGCGGTCACCGACGTGACGTAGATCAGCCGGCGCACGTTGCTCACCTGCACCCGCGCCACGTCGCCCACGGCCAGGCTCGGTACCACGCCCCCGGTCTGGATCTCCAGGCACGCAACGGCGCACACGCCGGTGGGGAAGTTGGCCGTGCTGAGCGCGTACTGCGGCGCGGCGGCAGGAGCGTACGGTACCCGCAGAATGGCGATGGTGTCGCCGAAGGTGGCCAGCGACCCGAAGTCCGGCGCCGACGAGAGATCCACGCCGGTCTCCTGCACGTCGCGCTGAAGGGCGACGGCGATGTAGCGCGAGTTCCGGGTCACCCCATCCCGGATCGTTACGCCGCGCACGCTCCGCCAGGTACTCGCCGTCACCGCCATCGCCGAGGCCAGCACCACCAGCCCGATGATGAGTGCGATCATCAGCTCGAGCAGCGTGAAGCCACCGCGCCCGCGCGGACTCATGGGCGCGCTCACGAGGTCCTCTTGTAGATCAGGGCCTCGAGCTGGACCGGCGCGGTCATCCGGGGGTAGGTCACGGTCACCTTGAGCCGGAGCAGGTTGGCTTGGTCGAGGGTGACGGTCACCGAGCGCTGGTAGGCGCCGCTGGCAGACGGCTGTCCGTTGGCGTCTACCGCCACCGCGCCCTCGCTGGCGAGCGTGGTTGGATCGCTGCCACGGAGCTGCTCCAGCCGGTCCGTGGCGATCGCCAGCGCCACCGCCCGGTTCGAGACACCGCTCTCCGAGGCCGTCAGGATCGCCTGAGTGCGTGCGAGCGCCAGCAGGCCGATCGTGAGCATGCTGACGGCGAGAAGCACGGAGATCAGGGTGAACCCCCGCTCGTTCCTCATTGCCACACCCCTCCTTTATAGACCCACGTCTGAATGCTGCCGGCGCCGCTGATCGAGACCGCGGTGACGGCCATCGTGTCGGTGGTGGAGACGATGTAGAGCACGCCCTTGGTGCCGAGCGGCGTGGTGAGTCCCCGCGAATCGAAGTCGATCCGGGTGCTGGGCAGCGTCGTCGCGCCGGCGCCGGTGTAGTTCGGCAGGTCGGGCGTGGAGCTCCGCCCGATCTTGATGCCGGTGTCCAGGGTGCGGGTCCGGAACACGCTCAGCGCCGCGGTCTCCGCCGCGGTCTGGCCCAGCACGCCGTCGCGGTTATCGTCGAGGTAACCGGTGTACGACCGCGCCGCCACGTTGAAGGCGATCCGGACCGTGCTCCTGGTCGCGAGCGCTCGCGAGCGTGCCGTCTCGAGATCGCGGACCAGCTGGTCGGCCGCCTGGCGCGACCGGGTCGAGGTCGAGACCCGGAACTTCGGCACCACGATTCTCAGCATCAGGCCGATCATCACCACCACGACCAGCATCTCGATGAGGGTGAAGCCGCGGCGTGCGCCGATTGAGGAGGACAGTCGCATGGCCACCTCAGTACACCGGCCGAAAGGCGATCTGGCTCACCGTCGCCGCGGTCGGCGTGCCGGGCGGGAGCTGGGTCGGATCGCGGAAGCGCGTATCGAACTGCCAGTCGCGGGACGGCGGATCGTAGTAGTGCCGCCACGACCACTCGTGGAGGTCGGCCGTCTGGCTGGTGAAGAGCGACACCAGCGAGCCGCGGTAATGCATCTGGACGCCACCCCAGTTCTCCAGGAAGCGGGGGAAGTTCTCCAGTCCGCCGCCATAGTGATTCCCGGGGCAGCCGGGGTTCTGGTAGTCGCACGGCGTCGCCGAGTGGCCCGCCGCGACCGCGGCGAAGACCCACATCTCGCCGGTCGACGCCGTCGGCCCGGCCGGGAACGCGGCGTGAGCCGCGTCGTTCCACCCGGCGGAGAGGAAGGTGACCGCATCGCCCAGGATGGCGGCGGGTTTCCAGCCGACGGCGTTGTAGTCGCCCTGCACGTAGATCGGAGCGTCGGTGGCCACGGTGAGGGGATACTGAAGCGCTGACCCGTTGATCAGACGCACCGCCGGATAGTCCCTCGTGGCGGTGCCGGCGTTCATGTTCGCGAACGTGATGTAGAGAATGTCCACGCGGCGGTTCGGGTAGTTGCCCGCGATCCAGTTCTCCAGCGCGCCCACATCCACGTCGAGCAGGTCCACGCCGATGTCTTCCCGGCCCTCGAGGAAGGCGTTCGGCCTGCCGGTGAAGATGAGCGGGCACGAGGCCGCCGGCGTCTGCCGGCCGCCGGGCCGCGGCAGGTACTGCATGGTGCCGGGCGCGGCGCACACCGTCGCCAGCTGGTTCAGGTCCACAGTCACGTAGAGGTCGGACAGCCACGCCTCCTTCACCTTGCGCACGTCCGGCGTGTCGCCGCCCGACTGCGGGCGGATCAGCTCGATCGCCGCCATGCCGGCCGGAAGCGGGAGCTTGAGCGCGGTGACGCCGTGCGCCGAGGTCATGAGCCGGCCGTCGAAGCTCGCCTGACTTGCAGCGCGAAAAGCGTTCGGGGTCGGCTTGCTCCGGCTGTCGAAGTTGAGGTTGACCGGCACCGCGGCGGCGTTGTTGATCCAGACGCCGGGGCGCACGTCCGCATAGGCCTCCCGGTCCCAGAACACGCTCTTGGGCGTGGTGATGAGGTCCTGGAAGAAGGTGTTGTCGGACGAGAGATAGAGGTTGCCGTTGGTGTGCACCAAGCCCGCGAAGGTCATCGGCGGGCCGTTATGGATCTCGAGGTCGCCCTCGTAGAAGACGCCGAACTGGAACAGCGGAATCGACTGCGCGTTGACGGAGACGATCGCATCGGCCCGATTCGACTGCGGGTCGTCCGCGTGCACCGTGATGTCGATCTGCTGGTTGAGGCCGAAGAGACCGGTGTAGGGACCCGAGGCAATCGTCTTGGGCACCGGGACGCCGACGCGGGCGCCGGAGACCGTCACGTTGAATCCCGAGATCGCGGGGGGAGTGAGCGCCGCGAGCTCGGGATCGGTGATCGCTCCGTCCTGGATGTCGCTCTCGAGCTGGGACATCACGTGGTCGGCGCCGGATTCGGCCGCGTAGGTCACGCGGGCGCCGCGATAGTCCACGCTGGCGCTGCGCTGCACCATCATCGTGGCCGCGAGGCCGGCGCCGATGAGCATGGTGAGGAGGATGAGCATGATGAGCGTCGCCTCGAGGGCGAAGCCCATGCGGTCGGTCTGCGGTCTCCGGTTCACGGGTACCATGTGCCCTCCAGGCGGCTGGGCTGTCTCGGTGAGACCCCTGGCTCTGCGTGCCGCCGTCGCCGGCGGGTCGCTCTGGGCTGGAGAAGAGGCCGGTCAACCGCCCCGACCTTTCATATGCCGTCTGTCGCCGCTGTCCAGAAACGATGCACCAAACCGGATCGAGTTTCTGGACAGTCCCGGAATGGGCAAGATACCGGCCAACTGGTCCCCACCCTCCCGTTCTTCATATGACACAGGGCTATCCCGCGCGGGAGGCGACAGTTGCCTTGCAGCCGGCCACGGGTCGGGGCGAGTTGCGGAACTGCCGGACTGGGCAATTCCTTGCAGTCGAGGTGCATGCAATGCAGTCGAGGTG
>JBOHSC010000371.1:0-4952 GCA_050733115.1 Gemmatimonadales bacterium | reverse complement strand
CGCCGGCTTCGACGTGATAGAAGTACACACCGCTGGCGACCACCTGGTTGTTGCGATTGCGGAGGTCCCAGTCGATCTCACTGCCCTGCGAGGGGCTGGTCGGCGAATAGCTCCCGCCGTGGTGCTCGAGCAACCGCACCAATACGCCGCTCGCCGAGTAGATCCGGATGATCGCATCCTGCGGCAGACCGACGAATTTCAGGATCTTCTGATCCGTGCTCGACTCGTACGCGCTCTTCACGTAGTACGGATCGGGCACGGTGTGCACCCGGCTCAGGTCGTTCTTCGTCGTGGCCGCCACCACGCTCGAGACACCGAACTCGAGAGCCTGCGTAGCGCCGATCGCGGTGAAGGGACGGACCGTGCCCGGGGTGAAGGTGTATGCACCCGGCGTTCCCACGATGTCGCCGGAGTAGGACCTCAGGGCCCAGACAGCGCCCTGGGTCGGCAGCGCCGGCATGGACATGAGGAACACATCGCCGGCCACGTAGAGCAGGAAGCCGGGATCCGTGGCCGCAGGCGCCGTGGCCGCATCAGGCAGGTTGCGGAAGAAGGCCACGGGACCGAGCTGCGCCGTAGAGGCAAACGGAGTTGCGGCCGCGGCGGTGCACGGGATACGAATCGCCGCTTCGGCTTGCAGTCCACCCGGCGTGAAGAATGGCTCCACGCACCCGATGTCGGTGATGGTGCCGACGCCGGGACGGGTGTCAGACTGTCCGGCGACACCCGCCGAGGTGTTGAGGATGCCCCATCCGGCGCCCATATACGTCTGGAACGGCACCACGACATTGTGCGTGACGTCGATGACCGAGTCGACGGCGCCGCCCGCACCCCAGTAAACGTTGAAGTCGGCCGCCCGCTTGACCGACGGGAGCAGCCATTCGAGGTTGCGCCACTGCCCGTTGAGGGCCATGTACGCCTGGGCCTGGAAGATGGTGGTCACGCCCGTGAGCGCACCAGCATTGTTGAAGTTGGTGAGATTGGCCCCGCAATCGCCGGCGCCGAGAAGCGCACCGCTGGCGCCCGGGTTCGGGGTGCAGTTCTGGTTCGGGTCGCTCACCGTCTCATTGGTCGTGGGCGAGGGGCCGTCGAACCAGCGCGAGCCGTTGAAGGCGCACGTCGTCACGGTGCCGAAGTCGCCGAACCGGCAGCCGTCGCCCCATCCGCCGAGCTCCTGCGCCGGGCCGCCGATGACCGTGGCCTGGCCCTGGAGCTTGAACGGTGGGGTCCCCTGGAACTTCTCCGCCGTGCCAGCGTCGACGGTCAATCCCTCGAAGAACGCCGCGGCCTGCTCGGTACCCGTCGCGGGAGCAGCGACCGCACCGCCTCCGGTGAACTTGGTCTGCTGGAACGGCACGGTGACCTTGAAGCTGTCCACGCCGTTGGCCACCGTCACGAAGTAATTGGTCGGTACCGCCCCGCCGGTCACGGCGCCGAACACGGCGCCGAGATTGGCGTACAGTCCCATGTGGAGGCTGTCGTGGCGCATGGTGAGCGCGCCGCTCTGCGACGGCTGGATGACCGACGACGCAAACTGACCGACGAATCCGATCGTACCGCCGTTCGCCGGCTGCGCGGGGCCGCTGAACTTGCCGGTTACCCCATCGAACGTCGGCGCAGTCTTGATGATGGTATCAACCGCCACGCCGCGGCCAATGATATGTGACACCAGGTTGCTGGTGACCGTCTCGTTGCTCGGCGCCGGTACCGGAATCACCGCCTTGGTGACGCGGCCCGACTCGAGGCTCGACGGACCGGAGGCGAGCGAGTTCACATCGAACGCCGTGACCGAGTAGAAGTAGCGGAGACTGTTCCGCACGTTCCGGTCGATGAAGATGAACGGCACCCCGGTATTGGCGAGAGTGGTGCTGACACCCTGGGCAATGCGCCCAGCCGCGATGTCCTTGAACGCGGTGTCGAGCGTCCCCGGAAGGATTTGTGCCGTCCCAGCCGCGAGCAGCACCCGGTTGCTGGTGAGCACCTGGGTGACTGTTCCAGTGAGGTCCACGTCCACCGAGCCGACGAAGGGGTTGCCGACCGCCGGCGGTGCCTGGAGTGGGCCGCAGTCGGTGCCGATGCCTACGCCAAGCTCGGGCGCGCACTTCTCGGAGGGGTTTACGGTCCCACGGAAGTCGGTAAAGATGCCTTTCCCGTCGGCCGACGGGGCGTAGTCGAACTGCGCGATCATCTGCAGCTCGCTCGGGTTGTCCACCCGGCCGCGATAGATGCGGTAGCCTTCGACGTCGGTGCCGCGGAAGTTCGGGTCGTACAGCGGGCTGCTCGGCTGGCTCGCGATCGCGAAGAACGGATCAGGCACGGTCTCGGTGGCCGACCGGGCCCAGAGCACCGTCACCTGGTTGTTGCCGGGGACCAGGAAGAACTCCGGCCGCTCGGGCGCGAACGGGAGCAGGAACTTGCCGTCGAACACGGTCTGGGCCACCCTCGCCTTGCCGAGCAGCGAGCCGGACACCGTGAGGAACTCGTCCTGCGTCACCTTGGTCGGATCCGGATCCGGCTGGAGACCAGCCGCAGGCGGGATCACACGGGGTTGCCCGTTGGTGTTCCCCAGATAGCCGGTGATCGTGTCGATCGTGTTCACACCCGACACCATCCGGGCAGGATCGCCTAGGATGGAGAGGTTGCCGTTGTTGTCGGCCGGCTTGACGTCGCACCCGGTTCCCGGGCACTGACCCGAGCTGACCGGCGCGGCGAAGATATACGCCACGACGATGGTGCCGAAGCCGCCAGGGGCCAGGGTGATCGGGCCCGAGGACTGGAAGAAGCGCATGTCGGCCGAGCTGCCGATGTTGACGAAACAGATCTTGGCCGCGAGCGGGTCGGGCAGCGAGCAGGAGCCATCGGTGGGCAGCAGGCCGCCGGTGATGTACCGGTAGAGCTGCTTGTCGTCGTTCGGGTCCTGCAGCGAGCCTGATGACCTCGAGAAGGTGCCGAACAGCGTCAGGCCCACCTGCTGGCCCGTCACCGGGCTGATCGGGCTGCCGAGGTATTTCACGCCGACGAAGCCGACGCCCGGGAAGAAGGGCGCCGCCCCGAAGATGGCGGGGTCGAAGGTCCACCCCAGACTCGCCGCGTTGCTGAAGGTGTGCTCGTAGGTGTAGCCGAGGGCGAACGGCACGTTCACGCCGGCGTAGTTCGCGTCGGCCTGCGCCACGTCCATGTCGGCAACGAAGGCGGCGAATAGGTTGTTGATCGAGTAGCCACCGGCCGGCAGGTTGATGCCGAACTTGGCGGTGTTGAGCGCCTGGAAGTCGGCGGCCTTCTGCAGCAGGATCGGCCGGAGGGCCGGCCGGACCGCCGCGTAGTCGGCGGGGTTGGTGCTGGTGACGTTGTAGAACGTGTACAGGAGGTAGATGATGTCCGAGTTACCAGTCGGGAAGTTCCACGCCAGTGCGCGGGTTTCCACGACGATACCCAGCGGGTGGGCCCGGGACTCGAGTCGAGCTGGGTTGCCCTCCCAGTTCATGAACCAGAGATCGCCCTGCGACGCGGCGATCTGGCCCTGGAGGTTGGGGTCGAAGAAGTCGGCGGTGGCGTCGCCCTGCGCCACCCGCGCCGCATCCGGCCATGCAGCCACGTCGCCCGCGTCGTTGGACGAGAAGATCGGCTGCACCGTCTCGCCGTTGTCGCCGCCCGCGGTGTTGTTGAAGAATGCGCCCGCGGTGTCGCCCGAGAAGCCGTTCTGGCTCTTGGGCAGCGAGTTGTCGATGACGCCGGCGAGGTTGATGCCGGAACCGAAGACGTATTGGTCCGCGGTGCCGCGGGGCCATATGCCGCCACCCACCGTAGACGAGCCCGTCGCGCAGATCTGGCCGGTCGCGAAGATCCGGCACTGGACGCGGTTGGCCGTGAAGACGAGCTGGGCGGTTGAAAAAAGTCGGAAGCTATTGGGCTTGCCGGGCTTCGGCTTTGCCATCGCTACCGACGAAGCGACCACGCATAGCGCGAGGACCGCCGCCGCCGCCCGCACCAGTACACGCTGACAACGCGAGAAACGCATCCCGTCCTCCTTAGAGAGTTACACAGCCCCCCCGCGCGACCCCCCGCCCGCACAGCGGACGGGAGGCCGGCTGGAGGTGTTCCGGTCAGAAGTTGATTTCGACGCCGAGGCGGGCGCGGCGGCCCGGGGCGGTCTGTTCCTGTTCACCGCGCCCGGCATCGTAGAGCGCGTTGATCGCGTTGGTCTGCTCGTCGATCGTGTAGATGTGATCGCCGTTGCCGAACCGCTCTTCAGCCCGGATCAGGTAGACGCAGTTGGCTGCGGCCCCACGGCTTTCCTTGCTGGCCTTCCAGTTGTCGCACTGCGACCGCGGATCGCTGGCCCCGTTGAACGAGAGATCGATGGAGCCATTGGGACCGACTGCGCCGTTCACGTCCCGCTCGGACGCGAGATCGTCGAGGTCGGCCTGCAGGTGGGCGGCGCGCTCCTGGTCGTTCCGGATGTCGCCGTTCACCGCGAAGACCTGCAGCACGTTCTTGAAGTTGAGCAGGTTGCGCACGTCGAGATACCCGGTCAGATCCAGCCCGCCGAGCCCGAAGCTCTTGGTAAACTTCGCGTTGAGCTCCTTGATCGCCGGGAGACGCTGGCTGTTGATGCCCTCGGGGAAGAGCCGCACGCAGTTCTCGATCGAGAGCACGCTCTGCTCTTCGTTGCTCACGCCGCACTTGCTGTACGCGGTGCCGCTGGTGTAGCGGAAGGTCGAGAACACGCTCACGTTGCCGAACACCGAGCCCAGCGCCGTGCCCTTCTTCCAGTCACCCGGCAGGGTGATGGACAGCGCGCCCGCCAGCGTGTGCGGCCGGCTGTTGTCGGTGGGCAGAATACCCTGCGGAGGCGGCTGCGCGCCGTTGTTGCCGCCGACCTGGTTCACGATACGCGACCCGTAGTTGGTGTAGGTGAACGGATCGGAACCGGTGTTCTTGGCCTGCTGGTA
>JBOHSC010000370.1:0-5749 GCA_050733115.1 Gemmatimonadales bacterium | reverse complement strand
TCACAGAGCGTTCGGGCCGACGCTTCGGGAAAGAGCACCAGGGTTCGGCCGGTCAGGTCGCCCATCATGTGCATCAGCACCGCGGCGATGACCGCGTCGGCGCTGCCCACCAGCTCGGTGACCTCTTCCAGCGGCCGGACGTTCACCTCGGGCACGGCGATCATGATCGTGCGGTTGGTCATCTGGGACAGGGCCGTGGCAGCGTGGCCGGCGCCGATGTTGGCCACCTCGCGGAGCGCGTCGAGCTGCAGTGCCTTGAGGTCCCGCACGTCTTCCATGCTCGCCTCTCCTAGATCAGCGCGGCGGCGTCGAGAATGAGCGCCGGTGCCCCGTCGGCCAGAATCGTGGCCCCGCCCACGTAAGGCGGCATGCCGCGCGGCGCGTCGAAGGGTTCGACTACGATGTCCTGCTGTCCCACCAGCGCATCGACCACCAACGCCGTCCTCCGGTCGCCGACCTCGAGGATGACCGTTGGGCGGCGCAGCGGGAGCGGCCGCTCCGGTCCTGAGACCAGGGCCCGCAGATGCACCGTCGGAATCACCTGGTCGCGCACGAGCAGCGCTTCGCGGCTCCGCACCGACGTGACCGCCTTCGGGTCGAATTCCACCGTCTCCGCGACGTACGCGAGGGGCACCGCGTAGCGCTCGCCGCCGGCATCGGCAAGCAGGGCGCGAACGATCGCCAGGGTGAGCGGTACCCGGATCACGAAGGTGGTGCCCTTCCCCACCTCGCTCCGCACCTCGAGTGTGCCACCGAGCGCCCGCACCCGCGTCATCGCCACGTCCACTCCGACGCCGCGGCCCGATATTCCGCTCACCGACTCGGCGGTGCTGAAGCCGGGCCGGGCGAGCACCCGGAGGAGGAGATCGTCGCTCAGCGACTCGACCGCGGCGTCGGCCAGGCCGTCGCGGCGCGCCTTGGCGAGAATCGCGGCGCGATCGATGCCCCGGCCATCGTCGGTCACGCGGAGCAGGACACTGTTGCGCTCCCGGCTTGCCGAGAGGAGAATGCGCCCCTCCGGCGCCTTGCCGGCGGCGGCGCGCCCGTCCGGCGACTCGATGCCGTGGTCGGCAGCGTTCCGGATCAGGTGAAGGAGGGGATCGCCGATCTCGTCCAGAATCGAACGGTCGAGCTCGATCTCCTCTCCCTCCATGTCGAACCGGATCCGCTTGCCAAGGTCGCGCGCCAGATCGCGCACCAGGCGGGGGAACCGGTCGAACACCTCCCCCACCGGCGTCATCCGCGCGCCGATCACCTCCCCCTGCATCTCGGAGACGAGCCGCGCGATCCTGTCGCTCAGCTCGGCGAGGACCACGTCTCCCGCGGCCCCGGCGTGGATGGCGAGGCGGTTCTTGGCAACCACCAGCTCACCCACCTGATTCATCAGGGCATCGAGCCGCCGGAGGTCCACCCGGATCTGCCGGCTCGGAATCAGCGCCTCGACGCCGGCCGCCGTGGCCTCCTCGAAGCGCACCGACTCGACCTCGCCCGCCGTGCGGATCAGCGCCGAGACTTCGTCGTCGGTGGCGCCGGTCTCGAGGGTGAAGGAGAGCCGACCGTCGAAATCCTCGCGCTCGAGCAGCGCCTGGGCGGGCCTGAGCGCGCCCACCGCGCCGAGAGACTCCGCCCGGCGCACGACCAGCGCGGCGCGCGCGCCCCGCATCACCGCATCGCCCCGCAGCACCACCTGTACCGGACGCACGCGAGCCCCGGCGGCGCGTTCGTGAGCGGCGGGCTTGACCGCCTCCGGCTCGGGGCGGCGCCACTCCCCCGTTCCCGCCACCGTGGCCTCGTCATCGAGCTCGGCGTAGAGCGCCGGATCGGCCGCTACCGCCTTGCCCGCCGCCGCATCTTCGACCGCGCGGCCAAGCGCATCAACCGCGCGGAAGAGGAGCTGGAATGTCTCGGGCCGGAGGACGACACGGATCCGGCGCAGCACGTCGAGCAGGTTCTCCATCCGGTGCGCCAACTCGGCGACGCCGGTGTAGCCCATCGTCGCGCCCATCCCCTTGATCGTGTGGATGGACCGGAACAATCCGCCCACCGGCTCCGCGGCGTCGGGGTCGCGTTCCCACTCGAGCAGGAGCTGGTTGCAGGCGCTGAGATGCTCGCGGCTTTCGGCGAGGAAGAGCGCGGCGTACTTCGAGACATCCATCGATCAGCCTATGACGCGCTGCACCGCCTCGAGCACGCGCGAGGGCTGGAACGGCTTCACCACGAAATCCTTGGCCCCCGCCTGAATCGCCTCCACCACCAGCGCCTGCTGGCCCATCGCGCTGCACATGAGGATCTTGGCGTCGGGGTCGGTCTTGCAGATCTCGCGGACCGCCTCGATGCCTCCCATGTCCGGCATGACGATGTCCATCGTCACGAGATCGGGTTTGAGCTGGCGATACTTCTGAACCGCCTGCGCGCCCGACTCCGCCTCCCCGACAACCTCGAATCCGGCCTGCGTCAGGATGTCGCTGATCATGGTGCGCATGAAGATGGCGTCGTCGCAAACCAGAACCGTGTGGGACACTGACGACCTCCGTGCAATTCCAGGTGATTCGGCGGCTACCGGCTCGAGGGGTCAGCTCAGGGCGATTCCCCCGTGGCCTGACGCCGATCCGCCCCGATGATCGGCGCGAAGAGCGCGTCGATGTCGAGCAGGATGAAGTGCTGATCGTCCCTGATCCCCACGGCGCGCACCAGCCGGGGATCGATTCCCGGAAGATCGGCCCTGGCCGCAATCGATCGCTCGGGAACCTCAAGGAAGTCCACGACCTGCCCGACGCCCAGACCGTAGCGCCGGCCGGCGACCTCCACGACCACGATCGCGCCCTCGTCCTGAGCCTCCCGCGGCTGCTGGAGGAGGACATGGCCGTCGAGAACGGTGAGTAGGGTGCCCCGGACGTTGACGAGGCCTTCGATCGCCTGCGCGACACCCGGGATCCGGGTGGCGGGCAAGCGCGGCAGGATCTCACGCACGATCCCTGCCGGGGCAGCGCAAATTAGCGCACCGATTCGAAAAATGACGGCGTGTAGCGTCGGGGAGTCAGCCATCTCTATTGAAGAAAAGAAGATAGCTAAGGGGGTCTGGACGAGCAACCAAGTCTTCGCCACCCACTGCAACGAGTGCGCTGCGTAGATCGGAGGGCCATTCGGCGCGGAATTCCAGCGGGGCACCCGTCGCGGGATGGCGGAATGCCAGAACAGCGGCGTGAAGAGCCTGCCTGGGCGTCGCTCGCTCGAGTGCTTCGGCCTGCCGTCTCTGGGGTCCGGTAATCCTCCGGCTCCCCCCGCCGGCGTACACCGGATCACCCACCACCGGGTGGCCGATGTGCTCCAGGTGAACCCGGATCTGATGGGTTCTGCCGCTGTGCAGATCGAGCCGCAGCAGGTCGGCCACGCCAAACCGGGCGGCGACGTGTGCGTCGGTGCGCGAGGGACGGCCGGTGGCCAGTACGGTCATCCGCTTGCGGTCCTGCGGGTGCCGCCCGAGCGCCGCCTCGATGATCCTCGGGCTGGCGTCGAGGTGGCCCCAGACGAGCGCGGCATATGTCCGCCGAACGCGGCGTGCGGCAATGGCCGCGCCGAGCCGCCGGTGGGCCAGATCGGTCTTCGCGATGACCATCAACCCCGAGGTGTCGCGATCGAGCCGGTGAACTATTCCCGGGCGCCCCTCGGCTCCGCCCGAAAGTGTCGTTCCCCTGGCGACGAGGGCGTTGACGAGCGTGTCGTTCCAGTGGCCGGGCGCGGGGTGGACGACGAGGCCGGCGGGCTTGTCGATGACGGCGAGATGCTCGTCTTCGAAGAGGACGGTGAGCGGAATGGGTGCGGGCTGGAGTGTGCGGGGCGGCTCGTGCTCGGGAAAGCGGACGACTACCGTGTCGGCGAGAGCGAGGAGCCGGGAGGCGCGGGCGGCGGCGCCATTCACGGAAACCGCACCGCCGGCCACCAGACGGGCGGCCTGGGTACGGGAGAGGCCCAGCTGATCGGCGAGAAAGCGGTCGAGGCGCTCCGTCGCCGCCACCGAAACCGTGAACGTCAGCTCAGACAGCCGAGGCCGACTCCGTTTCGGGGCGGCGGGAATCTTCCCGCCAGAGGGAGATGGCGAGCGCGATGGCGCCGCAGCTCACCGCAATGTCGGCGATGTTGAACGTCGGCCATCGGAGCGCGCCCACGCCGACATCGAGAAAATCGACGACACCGCGCCCGCTCCGGATCCGATCGATCAGATTGCCCGCCGCTCCACCAGCCACCAGGCCGAGGGCCAGCTGGCGGAAGCGATCACCGGGAGGAGCGCTCTTCGACATGCGCGAGAGGACGATGACCGCGAGCAACGCGACCGTGAAGAAAATCCATCGCGAGTACGGCCCCACATGCAGTCCGAACGCAGCGCCCTGGTTGTACACCAGCCGCAGCTGGAACCAGTCCCCGATGATCGAGACCCCCGGGGTGCGGAGCAAGGTGGCCTCGGCGATCAGCTTCGTGATCAGATCGAGGCCCACCGTGGCCAGAGCCGCCGTCAAGAAGACCCGGCGTTCGGCTCCGGGCCCAGGGAGCTCAGCGGCGCTTTCCATCTTCCTCTTTCTCTTTGCAGGTGATGCAGAGACGGGCATGCGGCAGCGCGTCCAGCCGCTCGAAGTTGATCTCCTGGCCGCACTGATGGCAATGCCCGAACTTCTCGGGGGTGCCGTAGAGCCGCCGCAGCGCCTCGTTCACATGCCACAGATAGCGCCCCTCCTGCGACGCGAAGAGGAACTGTTTCTCCCGCTCCATGGCGTCGGTGCCCTGATCGGCCATGTGGAACGAGTAGGAGGAAAGATCGCCGTCGGAGGACTGCAGCGTGGCATTGAAGGACTCGTCGTAGTACCCGAGCTCCTTCATGACGCGTGCCCGTTCTTCCATGAGACGCTTTTCGAGATGAGCCAGTTGTTTCTTGTTCATTACTTGTCCGAGGGTTGAGGGCCGGCGCCGGTCCGGCCGTCCGCGTAACGCTTCACTCCTACGATCATTCCATGTCCGTCGACGTCCACCTGCTGCTCGAGATCGGCCGACGGCGCGCGCCCGAACTCCAGTTGTCTGGCCAGGGTTTCGCCCTGGATGAACTCGGCGTGGCGCCGCACCGCGTCCAGCACGAGGTCGTCGCCGCTCACCCACAGGACGACGCGGTCGGTATAGGCGTACCCTGCTTCCTTGCGAAGCCGCTGCACCCGATTGACGACCTCGCGCGCGATGCCCTCGTCGCGCAGATCCGGAGAGAGCCGCGGGTCGAGCGCCGCGACGAAGGGTCCGTCGCTGGCGACCAGCCAGTCGCTCGCCACCTCCCGCTCCACTACGATGTCTTCCGGCAGAAAGGTGACGACCTCGCCTTCGAGCTCGAGCGTGGCCGTCCGTCCCTGCTCCAGCGCGCGGAGCGCGTCGGAACCCAGATCGACTGCCGCCGCCGCCACCGCGGGCGTTCGCTTTCCGTAGCGCTTTCCGAGCGAGCGGAAGTTGGGCTTGGCGCGGAGGCGGACCAGGTCGGTGTCGGTTGCCACGACCTCGACCTGCTTCACGTTGACCTCCTGCCGCAGCAGATCGAGCAGCCCATTCGACATCGCCGCGCGCACGGCAGCGGGAACCGCCACCTGCATGCGCGCGAGCGGCTGGCGCACCGCCAGGCGCCGCTGCTGCCGCGCCGCGTGCGCGAGCGACGCCACCCGCCGGACGGCGTCCATCGCGGTCTCCAGCGATTCATCCCGGCGCGCAGCGGAGACGGGGA
>JBOHSC010000369.1:0-2561 GCA_050733115.1 Gemmatimonadales bacterium | reverse complement strand
AGCCGGGCCACCCACTTGGCCGGCTCCCAGTACGCCACCCGTGGATCGTGCAGCCCCGCCGTCACCAGCATGTGCGGGTAGTTCTTCGCCTCGACGTTGTCGTACGGCGAGTACGCGCGGATGCAGGCGTACGCCTCGGGGTCGTTCGGGTTGCCCCACTCGTCGTACTCGATCACCGTGAGCGGCAACGATGCGTCCAGCATCGTGTTCACCACGTCCACGAACGGCACCTCCGCCACGACCGCGGCAAAGAGATCGGGCCGCATGTTCGTCACCGCGCCCATCAGCAGTCCGCCCGCGCTCCCGCCGTTGATGACCAGCCGGTCGGGTGACGTGTATCGCTCCGCGACCAGATGCTCGGCCGCGGCAACGAAGTCGCTGAAGCTGTTCCGCTTGGCGGTGAGCTTGCCGCACTCGTACCAGTCGCGGCCCATCTCCTCGCCACCGCGCACGTGGGCAATGGCCACCACGAATCCCCGGTCGAGCAGCGTCAGGCTGTTGGACGAGAACGCCGGATCGAAGCTGATCCCGTACGCCCCGTAGCCGTTGAGCCAGAGGGGGCGCGCGCCATCGCGTTCGAGCGGCTGCTTGTAGACCAGCGACACCGGCACCCGGGTGCCGTCGGGAGCGGTGGCGAAGAGGCGCTCGCTCCGATAGAGCGACGGATCGTACCCGCCCAGCACCTCGGTCTGCTTCCGCACGGTCCAGCTTTTCGCCACCATGTCGTACTCCACCACCGCGCTCGGCGTCACCATTGACGTGTAGGTGAAACGGAGCACCGTGGTGTCGAACTCGGGATTGTCGTGCTGATAGATGCTGTAGACCGGCTCGGGGAAGGGGATCAGGTGCTCGTCGCGGGAGGCAAGATCGACGATGCGCACCTGCCGCAGCCCTGCCTCACGCTCGTAGACCACCAGATGGTTTCGGAAGGCATCGGTGCCGTCGACCTTGATTGCGGGACGATAGGGGAGCACCGGCGCCCACACCGCCTTCGACCGATCGCTCACCGGCGCCGACACGAGCCGGAAGTTCGGGGCATCGTCGTTGGTGGTAATGTAGAAGCGATCGCCGTGATGGCTCACGCCATACTCGATGCCGGCCCGCCGCGGCACGACGACCTCGAACGAATCCTCCGGCCGGTCCGCACTGGCAAACCGCACCTCGGATGTCGCGTGGCTCGACAGCTCCAGGAGCAGATAGGCCTGGCTCCGGGTGCGGCTCACGTCGAGGAAGAAGGCCTCGTCCGGCTCGAAGTAGACCAGCTCGTCGAGCGAGGAGTCGTCGCCGAGCCGATGGCGCTGCAGGCGGCAGGGCCGCCGGGCTGCATCGAGCACGACGTAAAAGAGCGTCCTGTTGTCGTTGGCCCAGACAGCGCTGGCCGAGGTATTCTCGATACCCTCGCCCAGCTCCCTGCCGGTCGTGAGGTCCTTCACTCTCAGAGTGAACGACTCGGCGCCGCTGGTGTCGGACGACCATGCGAGGAGGCGGTGATCAGGGCTGATCTCGAAGGCGCCGAGTCGGAAGTAGCTCTGCCCCTCGGCCAGGGGGTTGAGGTCGAGGATGACTTCCTCGGGTGAGCCCTCGGTGGCCAGCCTGCGGCAATAGATCGGATACTGCGCTCCGGCTTCCGTGCGCGAGTAATAGAGCCACCCGTCGAGGGGCTCGGGGACGGAGAGATCGGTTTCCTTGATCCGCGAGCGCATCTCCTCGAAGAGCCGCCCCTGAAGATCCTCCGTGGGCTGCATGACGGCATCGGTGTACTGGTTCTCGGCGGCCAGATAGGCGATGACCGCGGGGTCTTCCCGGTCCCGGAGCCAGGCATATTCGTCTACGCGAATATCACTGTGGACCCGATGGATTCTTGGCAGGACCCCGGCTCGAGGGGGGGTCGGGATAACCCCCTGAGCTACGGCAGGATGGGAAGCGGTGGCCTCGGCCGGGGCCTGGGAAAGCGGGGCAATTGCCGGCAGCGCGCGGGCAGGTATGGCTGACATGGCGGGAATAAGGACGGGGGGGCAGGCGAAGTCAATGGATGTGTAAGTATATGCTCTACAAATAGTTAGGAGTCAACACTACTGCTTGCACACCCCATTCGGATCCGGCTTCGGCTGGTCCACCACCACCGCATGATCGAGGTTCGCCACCGCGAGAGCGGTTGCCTCCACCAGGCTCGTCACCCTCGCCATCTTCGCGAAGTCGATGTACTGCGCCTCGTCGGTGAGCTGATGGTAGTCGAGGTGCGGACCGGTCGTGAAGAACACGATCGGAATGCCGAAGCGGGCATACATGTGGTGATCGCTGCGGCAGTAGTAGTTGTCCGGCTGCCCGTCGGCATCGTACTGGTAGTCGAACTCGAAGCCGTGCTTCCCCTCGTGATTCACCCGGTCGACGATGTCGCCGAGCTCGGTCGAGAGCCGCCGGGAACCGATGATCTGGAGATAGGCGGGGCCGCCCCCCTTGATGTCGGTGGCGCTTCCGCGTCCGATCATGTCGATGTTGAGCTGCGCCACAATCGAATCGCGCGGCACCGTCGGGTGGCGGGTGAACCAGTCGGAGCCGAG
>JBOHSC010000368.1:0-14272 GCA_050733115.1 Gemmatimonadales bacterium | reverse complement strand
GGTGTGGCGCTCGTGGCAGCAGCGGTGCTCCAGATGCTCGCGGGGCTTACCTTCGTGGCGAATACCTGGCCGCGAATCCGGGAGCGCTGAGGGGTGCCGAGGCTCAGCGTCCTGATGATCCGCGCGTCACTGGTATACCTGGCCGCAGGCTTTGTGCTGGGGGCGCTCATGCTGGCCGACCGCGGCATTCCGTTGGGAGGCTGGGTGTACCGTCTGCGCCCGATGCACATCGAGTTCCTCCTGCTCGGCTGGACGGTGCAGCTCGCTTTCGGCGTGGCGTTCTGGATCCTCCCGCGCTACCGCTCCGGGCAGGAGCGTGGGCGCGAGGGACTCGCGTGGACGGCCTTTGGGCTGCTCAATGCAGGGGTCCTTGGAGTGGCCATCGGTATTGCGATCGGAGCGCCTCTCATCGTCGGACTGCTGGGGCGCTGTGCCGAAGGCCTTGCCGCGGCCGTCTTCGCTTTGCACGCCTGGCCGCGGGTGAAAGCCTTCGGCTAGAACAAGGAGCGGCCCTCGCCAGCTCGGTGCTCCCCCGGAGCAGCGCCACCGCCGGCACCAGCAGGGCGATAGGAGCCCGATCACAGGGACGTGGTTGAGCGCGGGGTGAAGATGGGGGCAGCTCATAGATCGCTCCGTGCAAAGCCGCGCCCGGCGAGCGCCAAGGGCGCCAGCGTCCATGCGACCAGCGCTCCCGCGAGGGCCCACGCCCCCGCCCCGCCGAGCACCCGCTGCAACGCTGCTCCCATCGGACCCGCTACGACGTCAGTCTGAAAGAGGCTCAAACCGAGGGCGCGCGCACTGTCCACCGGGTCAGCCATGAGGAGCACCGAGAGCCACCATCCCGCCCGACCCGGCGGAAGTATCGCAAGAGCACCAATCGCGGCCAGATCCACGCCGACCACCAGGACGAACCAGACACCCACCGCAATCCCGGCCGCCTTGAGCCGGGTCCCGGCTGCAACGCCGATCCACATGCCGAGCGCCAGAGTGGCCGCCAGCACCAGCTCGGCGACTCCGATGAGACGCAGGTAGCGCCAACCATTGGCGCCGCCCGCGAGCGACGCGAGCGCAATGCCGGCCGCGCCCAGCCCCACGAGGAGCGCAGCGCCCAGTGTCACGCTCCACGCCAGCCAGCGGGTCACGACGACCGCGCGACGGCCGACCGGCAGCGCCGCGATGAGCTCGAGCTCATGGCACTCGGATCCCGCGACCGCGCCAGTGAACAATGCAAGCATGGGCACGACCCACACGACCAGTTGCAGCAGACTGATCGAGGTCCGCGCGAAGCCCTGCACCGCCACCGCGCCACCGGCAGAGAGACCGACCAGCGCCACCGCGACGCTGGCGAGAGCGAAGCCGGCCGCGAAGAGTGGAACCGCACGTCCTCGGCGGGCCGCGGCGAGCTCGAAGCGGAAAAGCGAGAGGTTGTCGCTCATGCCGCGTCCCCCCGGACCAGGTTGAGACGTCGCTCGCTCACCGCGCTTCCGCGGGCCAGCAGCGCGCGGTAGATCCGTTCGATCGGAGGATCGGCCGCTTCGGCGCCGCTCCAGGGCACGCCGGCGGCCTCCGCCAGTGTGGGGAGAGTACCCTGGGCGATCACCCGGCCCTGCACCATCACGAGAATACGGTCCGCCAGGACGGCCACGTCGTGCAGATGGTGCGAGGCGAACAGCACGGCTGCTCCCTGCTCCCGCGCCCTGCGGATGGTCAGCCGGACTTCCTCCGAGCCTTCGGTATCCAGGCTAATGCTCGGTTCGTCGAGAAGGAGAGCGGTGATCGGGCCCAGCGTCGCGATCATGAGCATCACGCGCTGCCGCTGGCCGCCGGAAAGCTCACCCAGGGCAGACTGGAGCCGGTCGTCCAGTCCCGCGGCGGCCAGTGTCTCGATCGCCTCGTTCCATGAGACGTTCCGGACGCCGGCCACGAGCGCGAGGAGGTCACCGACGACGGTGGAGAGCGGAACGCCGGGTCGCTGAGAGAGGTAGCCGAGCTGGCGGCGCGCAGCGGCCGCTTGCGCCACGACGTCGTGACCGGCTATCCAAGCCCGCCCACCGCTCGGGCGGACCACCCCGGCGAGCGCACGCAATGTGGTGGACTTTCCCGCGCCGTTGGGACCGACCAGTGCGACTACTTCCCCGGCGGCGACGTCGAGCGAAAGCGGAGCCAGGGCAATCCGCCCGCCGTACGATTTGTGCAGCTCCTCGAGTCTGATCACGATCTCGGCTCCTTTACCCGAGGAGTCCGGCGCCGGCGCGCGGGCACGGCGAGGATCCCTGCGCCCGCCGCCAGCGTGGCGGCGGCTACGGCATACTGGCTACCCGTCCCACTTTCATCGCCCTCGCCCGGGAGAGCGGCCATCGATTCCAGTGCCGGCGCTCGGGCGAGCGGGCACGCATCCTCGGCCTGATCCATCGCGAACACCGGAAAGGTCCGCTCGGCCCAGTCGAGCGCTCGCGCGGCGGGACTGCCGAGAAAGAGGCGCAGGCCTTCGCGTCCGCGAGCCAGCTCGGCCAGCGGTGAACTCGCCTGGTAGGGGCGATCCAGGATTCCATCACCGTCCAGGTCGTAGCCATCGCCTTCCGCCGCGTGCCAGTAGTTGCCGCCCCCATGCGCGCAGAAGACATACGCGCCCGGCGTGGCCCCGCCCGAGGCGTCGAAGGTATTTCCGATCACCGCGTTCCCCGTGACCTGTGTGGTCTCGCTGTTTCCGAAGAGCTGAAGACCGAGCCAGTTGCCGGCGACGAGGTTTCCCGTATAGCGGCCGCGGATCACGTTGTCGAAGAAGGTGCCGATGCCGTTCCCGACGAAGAGATTTCCTTCCACTTGCGGCTCGGTGGCCGTTTGCAGGACAAGGCCGAACGATCGACCGCCGGAATTCCAGGCGAAGACGTTGTCTCGAATCACCAATCCGTTGGAGTTCATGATCACCGCGCCGGCAGCGCTCCGGTCGAAGACGTTCCGCTCGAATCGGTTGAAGTGGCTGAACATGTAGTGCAGGCCGAAGCGGACGTGCGTCACGCGATTGCCGCGCACCCGCGCGCTGTCGGTGTACTCGAAGTACATGCCGTCGCGAACCCAGGCAATCCGGCTGTCGTCGATGACGACGTCGCGCGAGTAGTGCAGATGGATGCCGTTGCCCATCTGGCTCTCCGGCAAGCCGCGCGGTCCTTCGATATCCAGGCGGCGGAGGGTGACGGCGCGGACCTTCCTGAGATACACGCCAAACAACACGTCGCGAATCTGCAGGTCCTCGAGGGTGACGGAGTCCGCGCGGATCATCACCCCCGCGTCGTCGCGATCGACGTTCCGTCCGCCGTGCTCGATCCGGATCCCACGAACGGTCGTGCCGGGCGCGGAGATCTCGAGGACGCTCCCGACCCCGCTGCCGTGCAGGATCGCACCTGGCGCCCCGAGCACCACCGTCGGCCGCGAGATCACGAGCGGGCCCTGGTGGACACCAGGTCCCAGCCGCAGGGTATCAGGCGGACCGGCCAGGAGCAGCGCCAGGAGGGCGATCACGCCGCCGCCGCTCCCGGCATCCTCACCGTAACCCGGCGGCGGGCGCGGCGGGCCGCCAGCACCAGGACGGTTGCGACAACGAGGGCATATGCGCCGAGCAGATAGGTGGCTGCTCCCGGGTAGCTGTAGACATCGAAGTTCGCGATGTGCCGGTGCCCGAAGATGGGCGGCGTGAATGGGGCGACCTTGATCGGCGCCTCAGGGCTGAGCTGATGCCCAAAGGCGTGCATCCGGTAGTAGAACGCGGCAAGCGAGAACAACCCGAAGTAGGAGAACAGGGCCAGCAGATCCACCACCTGGTGCACCCGGCCGAAGAGCGCCGCACGAAAGCCGAAGAGGACGAAGAAGCCGAGGGCAAACGGAATGAACTTCATCTCGGGAAAATCGGAGGCGCGAATTTCCCGCATGCCGATGTAGTGATTGAGGATGTTGATCCCTTGCAGGTCTGCCCCGGCGTTGCCGCCGACCAGCTTGTGAGCGTAGACCGACATCCGGATCCCCTCCGGGAACATCTGGGCGAACATGGTGATCTCCCAGAGGGGGAAGAAGAGCGCGGCGACCAGCAGGAGCCCTGAGCCGAACACCGCCAGACGGGAGCGGATGGTGAGGACTTCTTCCAGCCAGGCGGGGATCGACATGGGCCGCGCTTCCTCCCGGTGAAAGAGTGCTACTTCGTCGCCACCGCGGCCCCCGCGGCGCGAGGCTTGACCATCAGGTATCCCTGCATCTCCTGGTGCATCGCGGAGCAGAAGTTGGTGCAGTAGAACGGCCACACGCCCGGCTTGTCCGCCTTGAACCGGATGGTCTTCGTCTCCCCCGGATCCATCACCACGTTGATGTTGTAGCCGGCAATGCCGAGGCCGTGGAGCATGTCGCGCTCCTGCTCGCCGTTGGTCACGTGGATGATGACCGAATCGCCTTCCTGGGCGTCGATCTCGCCCGGGGAGAAGTACGACCGGATAGAGAAGAGCTTGACCTCGACCCGGTTCCCGGTGCGGGTCGCTTTGCCGTCGGCGGCAGCCCAGATGGCGTCGGGGTCCTTATTCTCCGCCTTGGGGTACACCTCGATCGGCTTGAGCAGGTCGGCCTTGATCAGCTGGGCGAAGTGCGGCTCGGGTTCGGTATACGCCTCGTAGAGCATCTTCATCCCGGTCCCGGTGATGTCGATCAACTGACTCGACTCGGGCTGGGAGGGGCCGACGTTGAGGTGGCGGCCCTTGGACAGCTTGTTCATCGACACGAGGTAACGGCCCACCGGGTGCCGGGTATCCCCTCCGGCAACCACCAGGTGGCCCACGGAGAAGTTCACCGGGATCTTGGCCACTACGAGCGACGAGTCGTGCCCGTCGAACGGGCCCATCTTCCACTTGACGATGGCCGACTCGACGAAGAGCGACGTGTACGCGTAACCCTGATCGTCGAACTGCGTGTGCAGCGGGCCCAGCCCGACCGGCACTTCGGCCACCCTGATGCTCTCGTACCTGAGCACCGGAATCCCGTCCTCGCTTCCCGTGGTGTCCGAGGACTCGGTGGCCTTGAGGAACTTCTCGAAATCGAAGACGGTCACGTAAGGCGCCAGCTTGCCGTTGCCCACCACGTAGCGGCCGTCGGGTGAGAAGTCGGCTCCGTGCGGGCTCTTGGCCAGCGGCACCAGGTACATCATGCCGGGCACCTCGCGAGGATCGATCACCCGGACGCCGTCGATGACCTTGCCCTTGCCTTCAGCTGCCGCCGCGGCCGCCTTCCGCCAGTTCACGAAGGTCATGTAGTCACGGTCCCTCTGGCTCGCCGTCACTTCCAGCCGGCCGGTGGCCCGCTCGGTATTGTAGGCGCTCCAGACGACCCAATCCCTGGAGATCTCGCGCCCGGTCGAAGCGAGGTCCCAGTCAAAGGGCGGCGTGACGATCTGCCATCCGACCGACATGGTACCGGTCACGCTGTCGATCTTGATGCCGGTGAGCACACCGTGATAGTCGGTCGCATACTTGCTCAGCGGCGCATAGCTCCCCCGCGGCAACGGGATCGAGAAGCGACTCGCCACCAGCGCGTACTCGCTGTTGTCGGTCAGGAACGCGGAGCCGTGATTGCCGCTCGAGTTGGCGATTGGCCCCAGGATCTGCCTGGTCTTGAAGTCGCGCAGATCGATCCGGGCCAGCTGGTTGTTGGCGTTGTCGTTCACGAAGAGCCAGCGGCCGTCGTAGTCGCCCCTGGTCCTGGAGATCGCTGGATGGTGGACGTCACCCCAGGTGTAGCCGCCGAGCATCTTCTTCGACTCTTGGTCGAAGCCATAGCCGGTGGCCGGGTACGGCGAGAACACCGGGATCGTAGCGATGTGTCGCATGGAGGGAACGCCGGCCACGTACACCTGCCCCGAGTGACCGCCGCTATAGAAGAGGTAGAACTCATCGAGCTTGCCCGGCTCGACAAAGGTGCGTTGCGCGGCCTCGCGTGCATCGGCCAACCGGCCGGTGGCGCTGTGCTCGGCCTCGGGCGTGGATTTGGGCGCGCAGGCCATGACCGCCACCACGGCCCCGAGCGGGATACGGCGGAACATCGGATGCTCCTTTTTCGATGAGACGGTGGGCATGCTATTGGTGCTCTCCAGCCTCTTCGGCCTCTTCGTGAAGCGCTTTCAGGATGTGGATGACCGAGTCGCGCTCCTCCGGGCTCAGCTGGATCTGCGAGCTCAGCACGACCTGCATCGTTCCCGTCGGATTGTGCAGGAACTCCTCGAGCTTCATGTTGAAGCGGCTCTGCACATCGGCATACGCGAAGGTCAGGTCCGGGCCGATCTCGGCCGGCGACTTGATCCCGAGCGCCGAGATTGTGTGGCACTGAGGACAGCCCTTCTGCAGGAAGAGCGCAGCCCTGGGGTCGGACGAGGCGGCAATCGCCTGAGCCGGTGCTGAAGGAGACGACTCCGCCTTGCTTCCGTCGGCTGGAGCCGGACGTTCCTGGCCGCAGGCCGCAAGCAGGAGGATGGCGGGAGACGACAGCCGGACGAGATGCGCTCGGATCATCGAGTTCTCCAGGCAGTGAGTCCAACGGACTCGACGAAGCTAGCGGCCGGGCGCGCTGACCCTCGTGAATCCCCGATGAAAGCTTCTTCATGAACTCCGGGCAGTGAGGACGGACTCACGGGGGCTTCACACTGCCCTCATGTGACCGATGCCATGGTTGGGAGAAATGGAGAGTCGAGGAGCCGAGATGCCCGACGAAACTCGCGTTTTCAGGAAGGTGATGGTCCCGCTGGATGGGTCGCCGCTTGCCGAGCGTGCACTCGTCCCCGCGGCCAAACTGGCGGAGAGGGCTGGAGCGCAACTGCTTCTGGTGACGGTCAAGCCGCCGGCTTCAACCGTCAGGCTGCCTCCCGAGAGCCGCCGCGCCCACGAAAGGGTCGACGACTTCCTTGAAAAGCGCCTGAGAGGCTATCTGGCCGCGCAGGTCGCAGCGCTGCCCGCAACCATGAGTCACCCGGTGCAGATCGCCGTTCTCGACGGATGGGCGCCGGAGAGCCTCGCCGCCCACGCGCACGCCGCGGACATCGACCTCATCATCATGACGACACACGGGCGGGGCGGAGCCAGCCGCTTCTGGCTGGGGAGCGTGGCGGATGAGCTTCTGCGCCGAACCAGTTGCCCGGTGTTGCTGCTCCGCGAAGGAGGGGCGGGAGCGGATGGCGAATTCCAGCGGATCCTGGTCGCGCTCGATGGGTCTCTGTTGTCGGAAGCGCTGCTGCCTCCTGCGCTCGCGATCGCGGCCCTGCACAAGGAAGGTCGCTGCACTCTGGTGCACGTGGTCGAACCGCCACCGTCGCTGCTCTTTCGCATGGCCGGGCTGAGTTCCCTGGCCGGTCAGCGCTGGACCGACGACCAAAGGGAATCGGCCACCTCTCATTTCGCCCATCTCGCGGACCGCCTGCGGCATTCCGGCGTGCCGGCGGAGGTACGCGTCGTCGTCGGGGAGGGTGTCGGCGAGCACATCGTCTCCGTGATCGAGGAAGTTCACAACGATCTGACCGTGGTGGGCACCTACGGCGCTCGCGGGCTCGAGCGGATCGTCCTCGGGAGCGTGGCCGACAAGGTGGTGCGAGGATCGGCTGCCGCTGTACTGGTGGTGCCCCTCTGGCACGTTTCCGGCGAGTCGCGAACCGTCGCCAGGCCGCGGTGAGGAGCACCACGTTCACCGCGGCGCCGATTCGTGGTGGGCGATAGCCTTGAGCGTCTGGCCGGTCAGGGCCGGAATCAGTGCCAGCCCGATCACGACGATCCACTCCTGCACGGTGAGCGGCACGAGACCGAGCAGCTGGGCGAACCAGGGCACCGGCGCAACCTGCAGGAGCAGCGTGATCAACACCGCGGCCACCGCGGCCTGATTGGCCAGGGCCCGGTGCGGCGCCGTGACCGGTCCCTCACTCCGCGCATTGCCGAGGTGCAGGATCTGCGCGAGCGCGAGCGTCATGAAAGTCATCGTGGTCGCGCGGCCGTACGACGGAGTGCCGAAGTGGAGCGACCACACGTATGCCCCCAGGGCGCAGACGGCGATGAGCGCGGCATATCCGGCGGTGGCATGAAGCATGGGCTTCGTGAGGATGCCGGCTCGGGGATCACGCGGAGGGCCCCGCATGACCAGGTGCTCTCCGGGCTCCACGGCGAGGGAGAGAGCAGGCAGTGTGTCCGTGAGAAGGTTCAGCCAGAGGATCTGAATCGGACGGAGCGGAAGGGGGCCGCCGGCCAGACCCGCCCCCAGCATGACGAGGATCTCCGCGAGGTTACAGCTGAACAGATAGAATACGAATTTCCGGACGTTGTCGAAGATGACCCGCCCCTCCTCCACGGCCGCCGCGATAGTAGCGAAACGGTCGTCTTCCAGAATCATGTCGGCGGCTTCTTTCGCGAGATCAGTCCCGCCCCTGCCCATCGCCACGCCGATATCCGCCTTCCGGAGGGCGGCGGCATCGTTCACGCCGTCGCCCAGCATGGCGACGACTTCGCCCCGAGCCTGGTGCGCCGCGACGATCCTCAGCTTGCTCGCCGGACTCACCCTGCTGAACGCCGCGGTCCGTCCCACGACCTCGCGCAGGTCGAGGTCGGACATCCGATCGACCTCATGCCCGTCCACCGCTCGCTCCGTCTCACCCATGAGGCCGAGCTCGCGGCCGATGCTCTCGGCGGTAAGCTGCTGGTCGCCGGTGATCATGACGGTCCGTATGCCGGCGCCGCGGAAGGTCCCAATCGTTTCGGCCACCCCCGGCGCGGGCGGGTCCTTCAGGCCGGCGAATCCCACCCACGTCAGACCGGACAAGTCGCCCGGCGTGACCCCCTCGGCCTGTTTCATGGCCAGCGCGATGACCCGGAGGCCTCGCATGGCCAGCTCGCGATTGACCTGCAGCAGCTGCTCGCGCTCGCCTCGGGCAAACAGCCTGGTTCCCTCCGCGGTGCAGACCCGCTCGACCATCTCCAACACACGCCCGGGGGCACCCTTGACGAGGCAGACGATCCCGGTGGGTGTCCGGTGATACGTCGCCATCAGCATGCGCTCGCTGGAGAAGGGGACCTCGGCGATCTCGGGCCACTCTTCGAGCAAGAGCATGCGATCGAGGCCGGCCTTCCGGGCCGCCGACACCAATGCGGCTTCCGTAGGATCTCCCTGCGCCTTCCACGTGCCGGCGGCGGCGACTACGTCTCCACGACTCGCGAGCGCCGCGATCCTGAGGGCGAGCCTCAACGACGCATCCCGTGCCGGATCAACAAGGCGGCCGCTAACCGAGAATTCTCCCTCGGGCGCGTAGCCGCTACCCGATACCGAGACCTCCCGCTCCGGCAAGCGTATCACCGTCACCGTCATCTGCCCGGAGGTGAGCGTACCGGTCTTGTCCGTGCAGATCACCGTCGCTGATCCGAGTGTCTCCACGACAGGGAGGTTCCGCACCAGGGCGCGGCGGCGGGCCATGCGCCTCATGCCGATGGCCATGGCGATGGTTCCGACCACCGGCAATCCCTCCGGTACCGCGGCGACGGCCAGCGCGATCGCGGTCTGGATGATCTCACCCAGCGAAGCACCCTGTCCGATACCGATCGCGGTAACGCCGGCGGCCACGACCAGCGCAATGCCGGCCAGTTGGCGGCCCAGGGCGTCGAGTCGGCGCTCCAGCAGCGTCGGCTCGCGGGCGATCCCGCCCGCGAGTGCACCAATCTGGCCGACCTCGGTCGCCATGCCGGTCGCCACCACGAGGGCCCGACCGCGCCCAGAGACGGCGGTCGTCGCCTTGAAGATCATGTTGGATCGATCGGAGATCGGAGTCTGCGCCTCGAGCGTGGCGTCGGCCCGCTTGTCGACGGGGACCGACTCGCCGGTGAGGGTGGCTTCGGTGACGCGTAGCTCATTCGCCTCGAGCAGGCGCGCGTCCGCCGGCACGGCTTCCCCCGCGTCGAGCTCGATCACGTCCCCTGGGGCGAGGTCGCGCGCATCGACGTCCACGACGACGCGGTCCCGCCAGACCCGCGCGCGCTTGATGTCGAGAACGAGGAGGCCCTCCATGGCGCGGTGCGCCCGGAGCTCGGTCGCGAAGCCGATCACGACGTTGAGAAGGAGCACCGCGCCGATCGCGGCCGCGTCCATGCGGTCGCCCATGACGAGGGCGATCATCAGAGCGGCCGCCAGCAGCGCGACGATGATGCTGCGGAGCTGGCCGGCGAGCACGGTCCACCACGGGACCGGCGGGGTCACCTGGAAGAGATTGGGGCCGTACCTGCGGAGGCGCTCAGCCGATTCGGCCTGGGTGAGTCCCTGCGACGCGGAGTCCAGGCGATCGAGTGCCTGCGAAGGCGAGAGCGCGTGCCACGCGATTGCGCCGCCCGACGTGCTCGAGGACGCCGCTGGAATCACGGTGCCCGCGTGGCCCACCAGGTTCCTATGCGGACGGTGTCGCCGACGGCGGGATGGGCGAAGAAGGAGCCCTCCAGCCTGTCGCCGATGAGGCGGCCCGTGAACCAGGTGTCCACCCAGCACCGGCGCTGCTCGTCACGGTAGGGGGCCTCCCCCGCGAGAGCCAGGACGTCACGAGGCTGGCCTTCGACCGCAACGGGCCAGACCGGCTCGGGCTCGGCACGATGGGCGCACGCGAGCAGACCCGCGAGCGCCAGCGACACCACACCGCGTTGTGCGCTCACCATGATTCGCCACCGGAAGTCGCGGCGGCCTCGGCGAGCCGGTGTGCCGCCGCCGGGGTGAGAAGATCGTGCACCTCGATGGCGTTCGAGGGGTGGCGCACGGTGTTGCAGGTGACCACGCCCGCCATGCCGGCCGCCTGAAGACGTCCATAGGCTCCCCCGGCGAAGATGCCGTGCACCGCGATGCACCAGGGCGAGGCGAGTCCCAATTTCGCCAGACCCCGCGCCGCCTCGATGAGGGTTCGGCCGGTGGACACGATGTCATCCACCAGCACTGGCGTGCGGCCCCGGTACGGCGCCAGATCGGGCAGCTCGATGCACACCTCTCTGTCGCCGAGACGGCGCTTCAGAAGCGTCACCACCGGCGCTCCGACCTCGTCGGCGACCCGGCCGACCCACTGGCGGCTCTCCTCGTCCGGACCCACGAGCACCGGCGCCTGCACGTGCTCGCGAACCCACTGGGCGATCCGTGAAGCCGCCGTGACCGACTCGGCCGGGATCGCGTAGAGTCCGCCGAGATCGGGCACCCGGTGCAGATGGGGATCTACCGTCACCACCCAGTCCACCACACCCGAGAGCAGGCGGGCGAAATGCTTGGCGCTCAGCGCCTCGCCGCTTCGGAACCGCCGGTCCTGCCGGAGGTAGGGGAGATAGGGCGCCACCAGTCCGACGGCGGTCGCGCCCAGCTCGCGGGCAGTGGCCGCTGCGAGCGACAAGGCGATGAGCTTCTCGTCGGGACGGTCGAGCGTGGCGGCGATCACCACCGGCCGTCCCGCGACCGGACTCCCGATGCGGACGTACGTTTCGCCGTCGGGGAATCGCCGCACCTCGAGCCGTCCCATGCGCGCGGGCAGATCCAGCACAAGGCGCGCTGCGAGCGGTGCGTTGCCCGGCAGCGCAAGCACCGTCGCCCGCATCACCCGTCTCCGACGCCGATGATGTCGCCCGCCGCCTCGGCATAGGCAAGCGCGTACTCCAGCTCACCCCGGGCGGCCGCATGGATGACGTAGAGCGGCTGACCACGCGCGACCTCGTCGCCCAGCCGCACCTGCAGCTCCAGTCCCGCCGCCGGATCGTGAGGCGCGCCGGCCAGCTTGGCCACGCGCCCGAGCCGGCGGTTGTCGATGACGGTGACGCGCCCTGTCCGCAGTGAAGCAACCGGACAGGTGAACGGTGCACGCGGCGGTGTGCGCATCCCGCCCTGGGCCTCGCAGATGGCCTGGAATTTCCGCCAGGCACGCCCGTCGTCGAGGATAGCGCGAGCCATGCCCTGTCCGCTGCCTTCCGGCGCGATCGCGGACATTTCCAGAAGATGCCCCGCCAGCAGCAGCGCACGTTCTCTCAGATCGGCCGGGGCGTGCGGCGCCCTCCGCAATACCGCCAGGGCATCGTGCGCCTCGAGCGCGGGCCCGATGCCGCGCCCGATGGGTTGAGCGCCGTGCGTCAGCACTGGCAGAACCTGAAGTCCGATGGCGGCGCCGACCCCGCGCAAGTGGCGAGCGAGTCGCTCCGCCTCGCCGTAGCTTCGCACTTTGGCGGTCGGCCCGACCGGAATGTCGATCAACACATGCGTGGCGCCCGCTGCGGCCTTCTTGGAAAGAACGGAAGCAACCAGCTGAGCGGGACTGTCGAGATCGAGCGGCCGCTCCACTCGAATGAGCACATCGTCCGCCGGACTCAGACGCGCCCGGCCACCCCACACGAGGCAGCCGCCCTCCCGCTCCACGACCTGCCGCATCGCGGCGAGCTCCAGATCCACCGGTGCAAGCGTCTCCATCGTGTCCGCCGTCCCCGCGGGTGACGTGATCGCCCGCGAGGAGGTCTTGGGCATCAAGGCTCCCGCTGCGGCGATGATCGGCACCACGATGATCGAAGTCCTGTTGCCCGGCAGGCCGCCGACACTGTGCTTGTCCATCACCTTCGCAGCGTCCCACCTGAGCCGCTCGCCCACCCCGACCATGGCGAACGTGAGGTCCACCATTTCCTGCAGGTCGAGTCGGCCGCCGGCGCATGCCGTGATGAACGAGGCGAGGTGAATGTCTGAGTAGCGCCGGTCGGCGATGTCGCGCACGATGGCGTCGAAGCCGGCGGCGGCGAGACGCCCGCCGTAGATCTTCGCGCGGATCAGACCGAGTGAGTCGGGCGGGGCGGCGTGGGCGAGCTCGACGGTGTCCCCCTCGCGGAGCGCCAGCCGCTCCCAGGCCGAATCGGAGAGACCGATGTCCTCGACGTCCACAAGCGGGGTCGTAACGACATTCAGCGTCGCTAGGAGGCTTCGCTCCCGGCAGGTGACCTCGATGCGTGTCTCGGTGGCGAAACCTTCCGAATGCACAACCGGCGACTCTCGGTGGAGGAAGACCACCGGCTCCTGGCCGCTGTCGATGCCGAGGCGTCGGGCCGGTCCGGTTCTCCCGATGGCCAGGACGACGCCCTCGGTGGGTGCAGCGGCCACGGTCATCGGGCGGCCAGGCCGGCCGATACAATGAGGTGGTCGAGTATGGCGTTCGTCTGCGGTGACAGCATGCTCCGCCACAATTCCGCGACCGCTAACTCCATCTCCGCACACCAGATCGAAAGGTCCCGGACAAGGTCTCCGGCAGCGGCGGCCACGGTCGCCCCCGTCCCGCGCTGACGGCCCACGTCGTTTATCCTCGCACAAATCCTCTCGATGTAGGCCGCCTGCCAAGCGAGAGACGCCGCGCTTCCAGCATTGATGAGGTGTGCGATCGACGCCAGAAAGCTACGCTCGAGACGGAAGTGATCGAGGAATTGATCGTCGAGGTATCGCGTCGCCGACCAGCGGTCCCAGAAGCCTGCGGTGGCAATGGTGGCGGGCTCGACGAAGGCCCGGACCTGATCGAGCCAACGATCGTGAACCGATGCCAGCAGCGATTCCACGGCGGCGTTGGACGGGACGGCAGATGGTGGAGCGCTGGTCATATGCCACCTCCGAGAGAAAAGAGAGAGATGAGGCCACATTACCGGCGTTGTGATGAAGAAATCGTGAAGGAGCGACGAAGGCGCCTTGCGCCTGTATCTTCTCCGCCATGGCCACCATGCTTGCGATGCTGCTCGACTCGCCGGGACTCCCGCTGCGCATGGCGGAGCGTCCGATACCGGTACCCGGCCCCGGACAGGTGCTGCTTCGGGTCCGTGCTTGCGCGGTCTGCCGGACCGATCTGCATGTCGCTGACGGCGAGCTGTCGGACCCGAAACTGCCGCTCGTGATGGGCCACGAGATCGTCGGCACCGTCGCCGGGCTCGGCCCCGCCATTGCGCAGATTCGTGTCGGCCAGCGGGTGGGCGTGCCATGGCTGGGCTGGACCTGCGGGGAGTGCCGGTACTGCCGGTCGGAGCGCGAGAATCTCTGCGACCGCGCCCGATTCACCGGGTACACGATCGACGGCGGCTTTGCCGAGTACGCGGTCGCCGACGCGCGGTTCTGCTTTCCCCTCCCGCCGGAGTACGACGACGTCCACGCCGCCCCGCTCCTCTGCGCCGGCCTCATCGGGCATCGCTGCCTCACCGCCGCCGGCGACGCCGCCCGGCTGGGCCTCTACGGCTTCGGCGCGGCGGCCCAC
>JBOHSC010000367.1:0-7428 GCA_050733115.1 Gemmatimonadales bacterium | reverse complement strand
CGACACGGTGGACTGGCTGGTGCGCAACGTCTCCGGCAACAATGGGCGGGTCGGGGTGCTCGGCGTCTCGTATCCGGGCTTCCTGGCGACGATGGCGGGAATCCACCCGCATCCGGCGGTGAAGGCGATCTCGCCACAGGCGCCGATGACCGACACCTGGATGGGCGACGACTTCTTTCACCAGGGTGCCTTCCGGCTCTCGTACGGGTTCGAGTACACAGGCAGCCTCGAGCTGAGCTCGGACATGTCGGTGCCGCTTCCCATCGGCACGTGGGACACCTACGACTGGTACCGCGCGCTCGGCCCGCTCGCGAATGTCGACGCGAAATACTACCACGGGAAGGTTCCGACCTGGGGGGCGTTCGTCGCTCATCCGGCGTATGACGCACACTGGCAGGCGCGGGCGGTGCAGCGCGGGCTCACGGCGCCTGCGGTGCCGACGCTGGTGGTGGGCGGGTGGTGGGACCAGGAGGACCGGTACGGGCCGCTCGCAACCTATGAGGCGCTCGAGCGCGGTGATTCGGCGGGCAGGAACTTTCTGGTAATGGGCCCGTGGAACCACGGCGGCTGGCGGCGCCAGGCGCGCAAGATTCCGGTGGTCGATCCCGGCACGTCTGACGGCTACCTGCGCGACGTGGAGGCGCCGTGGTTCGCCTACTGGCTCAAGGGCAAGGGACCACTGACCGAGCCAGAGGCCTACCTCTACGACGCGGGCGCACAGCAGTGGCGCTCGTTCGACAAGTGGCCCGCGGTGGAGGGCGCGGTGAAACAGAGTCTGTATCTGCGCGCCGGCGGGCGGCTGTCATTCGATGCGCCGGAACCGGGCGAAGCACGGTTCGACCAATACGTCTCCGATCCCGCGCATCCCGTTCCGTACCGATCGAGGCCCATCGAGCGGACCTACGACTCGCGCGGCTCGCGCTGGCGGAACTGGGAGACGGAAGACCAGCGCTTCGTGGACGGGCGCCCCGACGTGGCGAGCTGGGTGTCGGAGCCGCTCACCGAAGATATTCTCATTGCCGGCGACGTGACCGCGAAGATCGTGGCCTCGACCACCGGCACCGACGCCGACTGGGTCGTGAAGCTGATCGACGTACTTCCCGACAGCATCCCCGGCAACTGGGCGTCGGGCGGGTACGAGCTCATGGTGGCGCACGAGATCATGCGCGGCCGTTACCGGAAGAGCTTTTCGTCACCCGAGCCTCTCAAGCCGCAAACGCCGCTCGATTTCACGGTGGACCTGCACCAGCAGGTCTATCAGTTCAGGAAGGGGCATCGGATCATGGTGCAGATCCAGAGCACCTGGTTTCCGGTCTACGACCGGAATCCACAGACCTGGGTGCCCAACATCTTCAAGGCGAAGGCGGCGGACTTCAAGGCACAGACCCACCGGGTCTGGCATACGCCGCAACATCCCTCACGCATCGAGACCTCGGTGATGCATAACCCATAGAACCTTGGACAAGGCGCGGCGTCCCGCCGCGCCCCCCGCCGCAGTGCTCATTTCATCTCGTTGATATACCTGCACTTACAGTAACGGCCCAGGGTAGGTCTGCCTCTTGCGATAACCTCCGCTCTCCCCCGTCACGTTCGGCAAGTCAGCTTGGAGTCACCCGCCGATGAGGCTGCTCGTAGTCGAGGATTCGCCGCTCCTGCGACGGATGTTCGGACTGGCGTTCCCGCACCAGTCAAACGAAGTGCATCCGGCAGAGAATGGCCGGTCGGCGATGGAGCTGCTGGCGGTGACGAACGAGCCGTTCGATGCGGTGCTGCTGGATCTGCGCATGCCCGACATGAATGGGGTGGAATTCATTCGCGCACTGCGGACGCAGGCCTTCCATCGCGGGACGCCGGTGATCCTGACCACGGCCGAATCGGATGACTCCGAGCTGATGCAGCAGGCCAGGGAACTGGGCGTAGCGGCCATCGTCAAGAAGCCATGGTCACCGCAAGGTCTGCGAAGCTTGGTACAGAAGGTCCTCGACTCACCTGGCAGGTGACGCATGGCCGACTCTTTTCTCGTGATCGACGACTCCAAGCTGCTCCACCGGATGTACCGGTTGATCTTCTCTCAGGGGATGCTGGCGGGCAGCACGGTCCACTACGCCACCAATGGGCGCGACGGCTACGGACTCCTGGCCGCCCATCCCGACCTCATGCTGGTGCTGCTCGACCTCAACATGCCGCAGATGAACGGTCTCGAAGTGCTCGCCCGCCGGCAGGCGGAGAGCCTCCACCCCCATATCCCGATCGCGCTGGTGACCACGGAAGGCAGCGAGGACGACGAGGCTCGCGGGCGGGCCGTCGGCGCCTGGGATTACCTGCGGAAGCCGTTCCAGCCCGCCGACATCGAGCGTCTGGTCACGCGTGCCCGGGCGCAGACCGCAGGCCGGACATGACCGGCAGTGAGAATCCCTTCGGGGAGCTGCTTCAGGATTACATCGTCGAGTGCCTGCCTCTCGCCGAGAGGGTCGGCGACATTTTCGTTGAGCTGGAGCGCCATTGGCGTGCCGGGAAGCCGGGCGACGAGCTGATCGCCTCGGTCAAGGGCCGCCTGCACACCGTGAAGGGCAATTCGGCGATGATGGGCCTCACGCCCATGCAGGACGTCGCCCATGCCCTCGAGGACGCCTGTGCGTTCCTCGGCCGCACGCCTGAGCGAAGGGGAGACGAGGCGGCCGCCCTGCTCATCGCCGGCACCGGGCTCCTCGTCGATCTGATTCGGACCGCGTCGCCGGGGAGCGATCCAACCACGGCGACGGAGTTCGTGAAGCAGGTCAGCGGGTTCCTGGCGGCGACCGACCATCAGGCTACGGAGACCGCCGAGCGCAGGCAGGGGGAGAGGCGCGGCACCGCCCGAGCGACGGACGGCGGCGAGCTCGCGAGCAGCGTGGTGCGGGTGGACTTCCGCCGGCTCGACGCGCTGCTCGAGGTGCTCGGGGAAGGAATGATTCAGCACTCGGCACTCGCCGAGCTCTACCGGCGGTTGCTGCGGAAAGTGGGCCCGTGCGAGGAGATGGGCGAGTTGGATCAGTCGGTGGTGGCAATGGAGAAGACGCTCAAGCGGCTGGAATCCACCCTGATGGAAACGCGTCTCCTGCCGGTGTCCACCGTGTTCGGCCGATTCCCGAGGATGGTGCGCGAGGTGGCCCACTCGGAAGGGAAGCGGGTCCGTCTGGTGGTGACCGGCGCAGACACGTCGCTCGACAAGGCGGTGCTGGATCGTCTGAACGAGCCGCTCGTTCACTTGGTGAGCAACGCGGTGGTGCACGGAATCGAGACGCCGGCGGCGCGGGCCGACGCCGGCAAGCCGGCCGAAGGGCTGCTGCGCCTGGAGGCGTCATCGGTGTCGGGACGCGTCGTGATCCGGGTGACGGATGACGGGCGAGGGCTTGACGAGGGCGCCATCCGCGCCAAGGCGGAAGCGCTCGGACTCGACACCCGGACCGCCGGGTCGGCGCACCTGCACAACCTGATCTTCGTGCCCGGGCTCTCGACCGCCGACCAGATCTCGACACTCGCCGGCAGGGGGATGGGTCTCGACGTGGTGGCCGGCTCGATCCACGGGCTCGGTGGCACGATCGACGTCGAGAGCACGGCGGGACAAGGGACGATATTCACGCTGAGCCTTCCCGTCACGCTCGCCATAGTGCGCTCCCTCATCATCGAAGTGGACCGCGAGCGGTTTGCCGTGCCGCTCACCCACGTGGCTGAGACGGTGCGCGCGGAACCCGAGACGATTCGCGAGATCAACCACCAGGGCGTCACCCAGTGGCGCGGCGACCTGATTCACGTGGCCGACGGCGGCGCCATCCTGGGCACCGACGAGCCCAATCCGGTCCCGCGCCGCTTCTATGTCGTGATGACCGCCGGCGCCAAGCGGCGGGGACTCCTGGTGGACCGTCTGGTCGGACACCAGGACGTTGTGGTGAAGGGGCTCGACCCCGCGTTGGGCCGGCCGGACGTGGTCTCGGGAACGACGATTCTGGGCGATGGGCGGGTCGCATGTATCCTCGACGTCGTCCGCATTCTCGACGGAGCCCGCCGTGCCAACTGACGCTCTGCCGGACACTGCGCTTCACCTGCTGACCTTCGGACTCGATCGCGAGGAGTTCGGCATTCCGGTCACGCAGGTTCGCGAAGTCATCCGCGTCACCGAGATCACCCGGGTGCCGCAGGTGCCGGGGCATGTCCGCGGCGTGACCAATCTCCGGGGCCGGATTCTGCCGGTGGTCGAGATTCGCAGCCGGCTGGGGCTCGAAGCGGCCGTGATCACTCCGGCCGCTCGCATTGTGGTGGTCGAGGTTCTCGGGCGGGTGCTCGGACTGCTGGTGGACCGGGTATCACAGGTGACCAAGTTGCCGGCCGAGAGCGTCGCCCCGCCGCCTGAGGAGGTCGTCTCCGCGGAGACGGACTACGTCACCGGCGTCGCGCGCTGGGATTCCCGGCTGATCATTCTGCTCGATCTCGACAAAGTACTGCCGTTGACCGCGTAGCTCTCACGGATTTCGCCCAAGGACGAGTGTCACCATGCCGAGCAGCTTGCGACAGACCATCAAGGACTGGACGATCCGCCGAAAGATCCTCACCGGGTTTGCCGGCGTGCTGTCGTTGACCGCGATCCTCGGGTGGCAGGCGATCCGCGCCCTCGACCGGATGAACGTCCTGGGCACCGACCCGACGGCAGCTGATCAGATCTTCAACGATTCCCGGACCACGATCCTCATCCTGGTGACGATCACAATCGGACTCGGCATCCTGCTCGCCCTGTCCCTCGCCCGGCTCATCGCCGATCCACTCACGAATCTCGGGATCCTGGCGGAACAAGTCTCCAAGGGCGACCTGACGACGGACATCCGGAGCCAGTCCCGAGACGAGATCGGGTGGCTGGAGCATTCGATGCGGCAGATGGTCAAGAACCTCCGCGAGATCGCCATGCAGATCGCCGCCTCCTCCCGGACCGTCGCGACGTCGGCCGAGGAGATCTCGGCCTCGTCCACCCAGATGGCCAGGGGCGCGGAGGTGCAGTCGAGCTCCACTGAGGAGACGTCCTCCACGATGGTCGAGATCGCCTCCCAGATGCAGCAGCTGGCCCGGAGCGCCGAGGCGTTGGCGGCCAACGTGGATGAGACCTCGGCCTCCATTCAGGAAATGAGCGCGACGCTCGCGCAGACGGCGCAGAACGGCGAGGTCCTGCTCGGCGCGGTGGAGGAGGCCACCACCACGCTCGGCACCATGATCGAGAACGTCGGATCGATCGCGGCCCGGGTCCATCAGGTGGACCAGGTGAGCAAACAGGCGGTGGTCGACACGCGGCACAACGGGGAGCGGCTGCAGGAATCGATCGCGTCGATCGGCGACCGGTCGGATGAGATCGGCAAGATCGTCAAGGTCATCGAGGGGATTGCCGACCAGACCAACCTGCTGGCCCTCAACGCCGCAATCGAAGCGGCGCGTGCCGGCGATGCAGGGAAGGGGTTTGCGGTGGTAGCGGACGAGGTACGACGCCTGGCGGAGCGTTCGGTGCTGGCCACACAGGAGATCGGCACGGTGATCGAGACGGTCCAGAAGGACACCAAGCGGGCCGTGGGCCTGATGGAGCACGTACTCGCGGGGATCGTCGAGTCGATCGGGAAGACCTCGGAGCTGGTCGCGGAGGCCTCCCGGGCGGCCGACGCGCAGGCCGCCGACGCCAAGGCGGTGCTGAGCACCGTGGGCGAGATGTCCACTCTGGCGCGGCAGATCGCGGGATCAATCAGCGAAAATGCGGCCGGCGCGCAGGAGATCAGCTCGGCGGCGCAGAAGATGAACCAGCTCACCCACCAGATGTCCGAGGCCGTGGTCGAGCAGAAGCGCGGCGGTGAGATGGTAGTCAAGGCGATCGAGGCGATCGCCGTGGTGTCGCGACAGAATCTGGTGGCCGTGGGGCAGATGGACGGCGCGGCGAAGAGCCTGGCCGGCGAATCCGACGCCCTCCGCCAGCGCGTCGCTCTCTTCCAGGTCTGAGGCCCGACATGAGCACGCCCGCGGAGCGGCTTGCCCACCTGGACACCGCCGTGAAGGGCCCGGATCGAGAGCTGGCCATCCTGTCGGCCCTCGAGGACGAAGCACCCGGCGTCCGCGAGCAGGCCATCCGGCTGGCCGCCCGCCACATCGAGCCGGCGGTATTGAGCGCGCTGGTGGCCGACGGGGAGAACGCCGTCCGCCGGAACGCCGGCCTCGCGGCGCTGGAGCGGCAGGGCCCGTACGCGGTACCGCATCTGGTGGCCTTGCTGAGCGGGCGCGACGCCGAGGTGGTGATGTTCGCGCTCCAGAGTCTCTCGCGCATCGGGTACGCCGCGTCCGGCCCTGCGATCCTGCCCCTGCTGAATCACCCCGATCCTAACGTCGCCCAGGCCGCGATCGAGGCGGTCGGGCAGCTCCGCGCCCGGGAGGCCGTGCCCGCGTTGTGCCAACTGCTTGCCGGCGACCTCTGGCTCCAGCTCGCCGCGATCTCGGCACTGGGCGAGATCGGCGATGCCGGCGCGGTCGGTCCGCTGATGGCCTTCGTCCCGGATTCGGTGCTCGCGGAGCCGGCGGTGCAGGCGCTCCGGTCCATCGCCGCACCGGAGTCGCTCCAGCCGCTGCTGGCGCTGCTCCCGGTGGTTCGCGAGCGCGCCTTACGCGACCCGCTGCTGCTCGCGCTCGCCGTGGTCATCGAGCTGCACCCCGACCCCGCGCCGGTGATGACGCCCGCCGACGGCGATGTCGCGTCCTACCTCGAGCTGCTCCTGTCGGCCGCGCCGGCGAACGATCAGAGCGGCGATAACGAGGACGCCGAGAGCCTGGCTCGCGCTGCGGCCACACTGGTCTCGGCGGCGGGCATCGAGTCGCTGCAACCGCTCCTCCTCGCCCGACTGGCGACCGACCCCACCGCGGGATGGATGGAAGGCCTCCTTCGCCGATTCTCCGACGGGGTCACGCCGCGTCTCGCTTTCCTGCTCGAGAATCCCGATCCGGATGTACGGTGCGGGGCACTTCGGGTCGGAGCCTTCGGCGAGGCCGATGTGGGGGCCGTCATCGGCCATCTCGGCGATCCCCATGAGCCGGTCCGAGCCGCCGCATGCATCGCGCTGGGCCGGATCGGCCTCGACGCGGTGGCGCCGTTGCTGGCCGAGCGGCTCCGGCGGGGAGAGCCGTCGGAGCAGGCCGCGGCCGCCCAGGCACTCGGTCAGCTATCGGCGGAGGTCCTGGATGAGCTCGGTACCTGCCTCCAGCCCGGCTGTCCGGAATCAGTCGTCGTGCATGCCCTCGAGGTTCTGGCCCGCCAGACCGTGCCGGCACTCGAGGGTCGGGTCATCCAGCTCACCGAAGAGCGGAGCCATCCGATTCGTCTTGCAGCGCTCCGGGCCGCCGCACAAATAACGGGCGCCCGGTGTGACGTCGTTC
>JBOHSC010000366.1:0-2168 GCA_050733115.1 Gemmatimonadales bacterium | reverse complement strand
GAATCGGTGCATGAAACGTCGGTCGGTAAGGCGAAGCTCTTAACGAGTCTCGGCACCATCGAATGCAACGTCTTATACTCAGGCAACGTGACGGAAACGGGCAGCCCGCTCGTCATCAAGGGCGGCTTCATCTACTCAAGCTGCACCTTGGGCGAAAGCAGCTGCACGGCGACCGAAGAAAACGGTCCTTCCAAACTCGAAGTATTAAAGGAAGGCCACGAAACGGCGGAAGTGACCGGTGAATACTTAGTCCACGTCGTATGCGGCAAAACCATCGACTGCAGCTACACCGGCACCGGTCTGGTAGGCACGGCCAAGGGTCCGTTATTATCGGAACAGACCCCAGATGATGGTGAAGTCTCGCTCACCGGACAGGCAATGACAATGGAGGCGGGCGGCTTCCTCTGTCCGAAAACCGCCAAATTAGACATCACCACGTCGCCATTAGCCCGAATCTTGCGACAAGTCGCGAGGGGTAAGCAAGCAGGCCCGCAAGCGGTGTAACGGTCACGGTGTGGGCGGCCGAGGCCACCAGGAGTTGCGATCTCACGGGGGGACTCAGACCAGGGTGCCGAGCGCGAGCAGGCTTCGCCTGGCGTCGGACGTTGGGAGGTGTCGGAGGCTGGGGAGAGGCCGAGCGGGGCTTCAGCCTGTCGCGGCGGGAAGTGACTTCAGCTTCTCGAACGCCGCGACCAACTCGCCCGCCCAGGGCCAACCTGCCTGCAGGCGCAGCCGGGCACGCCGCCCGGAGAAGGCGAGCCGGGCGGCGACGTGAAGGAGGCGGTGGCGAAGGCGCTTGGGCCGCGAGCGGGCCAGTTCGCCGTCCAACAGCAGCGTCTTCGTCCAGGCGAGCAGGTCGTGGGCGATGAGGACGAGCTCGAGCCAGACGGCGTTCATCGCGAAGTCGCGGAAGGGGAGCTTTGCCAGGCCGGTGTCCTTGTCGTCGGCGATCTCGTTCTCAGCCCTGGCGCGGGCGCGGTGGCGACACTCCAGGGCGGCGAAGTCGGGCCCCTCCTGGTCGGTGAGAACCGCCTGGAAGCGGTGGCCATCGTGGTCGGTGAAGGAGAGCTGGGCGCCGGGGTGAGGGCGCTCCCTTCGCACGATCACGCGCGAGCCCTCCGGCCAGCCCGAGAGATCGAGCAGATGGCTGATCTCGGCCACCTCGCCGTTCTTCCGGGCCTGCCCGTCCTGGTCTTGCGCCACCCTCCAGGCGCGCTCGGGCAGAGCGAGAATCGCTTCGCGCACCGGCTCGGTCAGGTCAAAGCCGACCGAGTAGCGGACCCCGCCCTCGTGAGCCCACTCGATCAGCTCGTGGACGGCACCGGCCGAGTCGGTGCGCAGCAGAACCTCGATCTCCGCGGCATGCTCGGTCGGGATCTGCTCCAGCGCCGCTTCGGCCACCGCGATCTGGTCGGCGGCGGTGTTGGCGCCGGCGTTGCCGGGGCGAAGCATCCCGGCTGCTGCCTCCGATGTCTCCTCGAAGTAGGAGAGCATCGGGTGAAAGCCGAAGCCGCCCTTGAAGTTACCCGCCGCGCCCTCCTTCTCGGAGTGACTTCCCAGAAGCGTCGCGTCGAGGTCGATCGTCACCCGCTCGGGAGCGCGGCCGAGCCCCCAGATGTGCTCGCGGGCGCGCTTGCGTGCCGAGCGCAGGCCGTCGAATAGCCCGGGCTCGGAGGCGATCCTCTCAATCGCCCGAAAGGCGGTGGAGTCCGAGGCCACCGCGCCGAACAGAGCCGCCTGCTCGCGGATCGCGCCCAGGTCTGCGAGCGCCTCGCCGCCATCGGCGAGCATCACCGCGAGGTCGCGCACGATGCGGCCGGGATCGTGGCCGCCGCGACGGCAGCGCATCGGCCCCAGCTCACGCGAGAGCGCCCCGGTGAGGCCGCTCTTATCGGCGACCTGGCTGAGCAAAGCGGTCCCCGCGCGGGAGATCAAGCCCTCTCCGTCCGCCGTCACATCTACGGTGAAACTGCGGCCATCGCGCTGCACCTTCAAGGTGAACCTCCTGATCGGGTTCTACGAGTTTGAGCACCCGCAGAATCCCGCTTCAGACGGACGAAACCGCGCCCTGGGAGACCCAGGGCGCGGTTTCTTCATGAAGGATCCGGGTTAGCAACAGCGATGTTGTCGGAGTTGGGATGCGCCTGTTGTGGATGAAGGCCGAGCGC
>JBOHSC010000365.1:0-4241 GCA_050733115.1 Gemmatimonadales bacterium | reverse complement strand
GGTCCCGAGCCGGAGATCCATCGTCGAAGGCGTTCGACTTGTCGCCCTTCGACTCCCAGCACTCAGCAAGCTCGCGACCGGGATCGAACCGGTGACCTCATCCTTACCAAGGATGCGCTCTACCGACTGAGCTACGCGAGCGACCCTATCGAGTGTCAAAGCGGGCGACGGGACTCGAACCCGCGACCCTCAGCTTGGAAGGCTGATGCTCTACCAACTGAGCTACACCCGCGTCTGCCCCGCTGTCCGCCTGACATGGTGGGGGTAGGATTCGAACCTACGTAGGGCGTTAGCCCGGCAGATTTACAGTCTGCTACCATTAGCCACTCGGTCACCCCACCGAGCCTTCGAGTCACCCCATCTGAGACAGAACCCCGCCGGCTGGAGAAGCGGGGTCCTGTACCATGAGCGGGCGTCGGCGTCACCGAGCTGACGAGGGGAATCGAACCCCTAACCTGCTGATTACAAATCAGCTGCTCTGCCAATTGAGCTACGTCAGCCAAGAACAGGCCGAAAGACACAGACCCCTATGATAGATGGCAACTTGCGGCGCGTCAATGGGGCGAGCGCAAGAATTGCTGTGGGCGTCCTACCGACTCGTTCTGAACACCTCCACCGACCCGTCCCGTCCGTCCCGAACCTCCCACCCGGCGGCCTTCAAACGGTCGCGGATCCGGTCGGCGTCGGTGAAATCGCGAGCCGATTTGGCCTCCTTGCGGCGGAGCGCCCAACCGAGAGCCCAATTCCGCTTCCCAGCCTCGTCTGAATCGGCGGGTGGAGCCTCGGCCAGCTCGGCCGACCCGCCGTCCTGAGCCTCGGTGGCGGTGATCCTGATCGCCGTGACCGTGCTGGTGACCCCCAGCACTCCCTCCGCCCACTCCCACGCGGCCAGCGCCCTCGGTCCGGGCGCCCGGCCGGCATCGATTGCGGCATTCCCCGCCCCGGCGAACGCGAAGAGGGCCGCGACCGCCTGAGGCGCGTTGAGATCGTCGTCGAGCGCCTCGGCCACGTCCTTCTCGAGCCGCTCCGCCAGTTCCACGAACTCCTGCGCGTCTGCCTCGGACCTGGACACCAGAAGCCGGCGTTGGAACTCCCCCAGCCGCCGCGAGCCCTCTGCCGCGCTCGCGAGCCCCTCGTCCGTCAGGTCGAGCCTCTGCCTGTAATGCACCTGGAACATCAGCAGTCGCACCGCGCCCGGATCGACGCCGTCTTCCCTGAGATCCCGCGCGGTGGTGATGTTCCCGAATCGCTTCGACATCTTCTCGCCGCGGATGTTCAGGAACTCCCCGTGCAGCCAGTAGCGGGCAAACTCGTCGCGGCCGGTGTAGGCACAGCTCTGTGCGATCTCGTCCTCGTGGTGGGGGAAGATCAGGTCCACTCCGCCGGCGTGGATGTCGAGCACGTCGGTGCCCAGCCGGCGGCGAATCAGCTCCAGCGCCATCGCCGAGCACTCGATGTGCCAGCCGGGCCGTCCGCGGCCGAAGGGAGCGTCCCACACCGCCCCCACCGCTTCATCTTCCTCCCGCGCCGCCTTCCAGAGGACGAAGTCGCGGGCGTCCTCCTTGGCGTACTCGTCCGCGCTTACTCGCTCGCTGGCCCCGGTCTTGAGCTCGCGCCGATCGAGCCGGGACAGACGGCCGTACGCCGGGAATCGGGCGATGGCGAAATAGACGGACCCATCGTCACCCCGGTAGGCGATCCCCTTGTCGAGAAGGCCCTGGATCAGCTCGATCATGGGGCCGATGTACTCGGTCGCGCGCGGCTGCTCGTGCGGCGGCCGGATGCGGAGCCAGTCGCGATCTTCCTCGAACGCCCGCGCGAACGGATCGACGTGGGCCCGCAGCGATACCCCCTTCTCCCGAGCGGCGGCGATGGTCCGGTCGTCCACGTCGGTGAGATTCATGATGTGGAAGACCTCGTACCCGCTCGCCTCGAGCCACCGCCGGAGCAGGTCCTCGAAGAGAAAGGTCCTAAAATTTCCGATATGGGCGTGGTTGTAGATCGTGGGCCCGCAGGTGTAGAGCGACACCCGCCCCGGCTGAAGCGTACGGAGCGGCTCTACCTGGCGCGTGAGGGTGTTGTGGAGCCGGAGAGTCATCCGCGAGGCGAACCCGACGGCGCGGCATTGGCCGCACCGGAGGCGCTCGGGACTCCCTCGGTGCGCAGATTGGGCTTCCGTTCGGGATAGGGGATTTCGATGTTCTCCTGGAAGAGCCGGGCCTTCATCCGGCGCCGGAACTCTCGCCCGACAGTCCACTGAGACCCCGGTCGCGTCCGGATGAGCGACCGGATGACGACCCCGCTATCGCCGACCGACTCGACGCCCAGCACCTCGACCGGGCCGTCGAGTTCCGGCTTCCATTTGGGGTCGCCCGAGAAGCGGCCTGCCTCGTCGCGGACGATACTGAGTGCCCCATCGATGTCCACATCGCGAGCCACACTCACATCCACTACCGCCCGCGACCAGCCGCGCGTCTTGTTGCTGACGACCTTGATCTCGCCGTTCGGCACCACGTGCATCACGCCGTACACGTCGCGCAGCACCACGACCCGCAGCGTCATCTTCTCCACCGTGCCGCTCTTCCCCGCCACCTCGATGACGTCGCCGATGGCGAACTGATTCTCGAACAGGATGAAGAATCCGGAGATGACGTCCTTCACCAGGCTCTGCGCACCAAAGGAGATGGCGAGTCCGAGGATGCCGGCGCCGGCCAGGATGGGGCCGATATCGATGAAGATATTGAACGTGAGCAGGAGGGCGATGGTGACGATGACCACCCGGCCGACGCTCCGTAGCAGCTGGGCGATGGTCTTGCCGCGACGCTCCCGGGTGGTCGTGACGGTTTCGTCGCCGTCGTCGACGGTCTTCTCAATCCGGCGGGCCAGCAGCTCCACGAGGCGGTAGGCGAGAAACGCCAGCAGCCAGACGGCCAGCACCCGTATCGAGGACCGGACCACTTCGGCCGAGTCGATGCTCAGGAGTTCGGCGATGCGGCGGAGAATGTCGCCGAGAGAGAACATCGGCAGAGGACCTGGAACCATGGGGCCTAACCTAGAGGACCCGGCGGCGCGGCGTCAACAGCGATAATCGATCCATGTGGAGACCACCGGCACCCGTGCTGCCGCGCATGCGGCCAGCGCCTCCTCAGGCGGGCCGAGGCCGATGGGCACGCCGATCCGGTTGCCGTGTACGATCAGCTCGGGGTAGAGCGATCGGAGCCGTTCGATCCGCGGCAGACAGGGAGCGCCAATGACGATCCGCAGTGTGCGCCAGGCGATGAGGCAGCGCACCTCGAGCACCGTGGCTCTGCCGCGCTCACGCACCGCCACTCGAATGCAGTGGCGGAGGAGCGCTCCCAGGTCGGCGCCCACCAGGAGCGACCGACGGTCGGCCTGAAGCCGGCACGGAGCTCGGCAGCCCCGAACCCATGCGCCGAGGAGTTCGCCGGGATGCGCGAGCGCGAGGACCGTGGCAAGGGGGGTGGCCGGCAGGAGCTGGGAGGGCGCGCCCGGGAGCATGGACGACGATGGCGCCAAGCGCTTTGCCGAGCCTCATCGTTGGCGCTCCGACCGGTGCGGGTTCGTGCCTACCGGATGGGGCATCAGACGCTGCGGCGACCCTGGAGGTACCGGTTCCTTGCGCCCACCACCGCGTCGAGCAGCGGGGCCGGATCGAATCGAACGGGATCGGTGACCGGAAGTCCGGTCTCCCGGGCCGCATCGTCGCACGCCCGGCGGGCCTCGGCATCGGTCAGATCGTAGGTGTTGAGCGAGATGCCGACGACCTCGGTGGGATGGACCGCGGAGCCGATCGTCTCATAGAGGCGGATGTAGTGCGAGAGGGGCGGAATCCGAAGCCACGCCGCCTGGCGGTAGTCGCCGATGTACTCCCGGCTCGACTGGTGGCAGAGAATGAGCGCGTCAGGACAGGAGCCGTGCAGCAGGCCGAGCGTCACGCCGGAGTATCCCGGGTGATTGATGCTTCCCTGCCCCTCGACGAGGACGATATCCGCGTCGCGGCTTCCCTCCAGCACCAGCCGCTCCGCCGCGCCGGCGATGAAGTCGGCTACCACGGCGTCCACGGCGATGCCCCAACCCTCGATCATGATTCCGGTCTGCCCCGTCGCGACGAAGCGGGTCCGCAATCCGCGATCGTTGAGCCTTTGCGTGAGCTGAAGCTGCGCCGTCATTTTGCCGACGTTGCAGTCGGTGCCCACCGTGAGTACAACGAAGGGCTCAAC
>JBOHSC010000364.1:0-2590 GCA_050733115.1 Gemmatimonadales bacterium | reverse complement strand
CGGATACATCGTATTGACTGTGGGTCTGGAGGGCCGCCCAGGGGCCCCGTCCGGCTGGTTCGTCGAAGCGGGGGTGGGCGGCGGCGCGCGGCTGGCAGCGGGCTACAGGCACCGCTGGCTGCCGGCGGGGTGGCCGTACTAAGCGCTACTTCCGACCGTCTCGGCCTTGCGTTGAACCGGTTGGCAGAAGCGCTCACCGAGGACCCGAAGCTGCGCGAGCTCTCCTTCGTTCAGGGTATCGTACCGGTCGGCCAGGTACAACATGGTGTCGTCGAACCAGTCCTTCTGGTGCTCGGGGAGGGCGTCGATGACGCCACAACGGAGCACGTGACTGAACAACTCGTCTCTTGCCTGCGCGAAAGCGACACCGTCGGTGGCCGGCTCGATTTTCTTCTTGTTCATGCACCTTCCTTATAAGACAGTATGGTAACGGTTTGGAGCGAAAATATACCCGGTTGCACCAATTGGTGCAAACCCACGGTTTCTTCGGCTCCGGGGCTCATTGATTATCTTTATCGACAGCAAACACATGAACTTGACCGAGGGTGGGCCGCCGCCCTCGAGGTTGCCATGGTGGACCATGACGAAGTGTATGACGACGCGCGGGCCGATCGCCTGGTGGCGATGTTGCGCGATCTGGCTGAGCGCATCCGGGCGCTCGACGGGTCAGGCCGATTACTGAGTGGCGGTCCCGAGCTCCTGCGCCTCATGGGCGACATCCGGACCGAGCTCTTTCACTACGAAGTCCGCTCGACCTACGACACTCCCGATGTCGCCGAGAGCAGGCGCATCGTGGAGGAGGCGCAGCGGCCGGACTCCCACTTTCCTGACGATTCCGAGGAAGATGAGCCATGGCGACGTCGCCCGGCGGACTGAAGCGCTTCTACGCTGTTTTCGTCGTGGTGGCAGTCGTCGGGCTGGGCGCGCTGGGCTATCTCCTGGCCAAACCGTCGACGGTCAGCATCCCGGTCAACGTCACCATCAAACCCTCCGACACCGCCGGGTTCCACGGCTACGTGAAGGGATCGGAGAGCGCACCGGTCGAAATCACCGAATTTGCCGACTACCAGTGTCCCTTCTGTCAAACTTTCGCCACCCTCCAGATGCCCACCATCGAAGAGCGGCTGATCAAGACGGGCCGCCTGCGCTGGCGCTATCGTGATTTTCCTCTCCAGCAGCACAGCTTTTCCCGCCTGGCAGCGCTCTCTGCCGCCTGCGCCGACGAACAGGGCAAGTTCTGGGACCAGCACCGGCGAATCTACGATGGGCAGGCCGACTGGTCGGTGGCGCGCAACGCGGCCGGAATTTTCCGCGGCTACGCCAAGGCCGGCGGTCTGGACCTGGCCAGGTACGACGACTGCATGTCGACCGCCAGGTACGCCGGGCGGATCCAGGCAAGCCAGGAGGAGGGAGCCCGGCTCGGGGTGTCGTCCACGCCGACGCTGATGGTGGGGGGGCGGCTCTACCAGGGCCGCTTCGACTCCGACGCCATCACTCACCTCGTCGATTCGCTGGCGCCCCGCGGAGCCCAATGAAGCTTCGCATGGGCGCGGCGCTCCTCAGTCTGCTGGGGCTCTTCGTTTCCGCCTACCTCTACCTCTACAAGATCGGCCGTATCGGCACGCTGGCGTGCGGTGCGGGCGGCTGTGAGACGGTGCAGGCGAGTGCCTGGAGCCTCTTCCACGGGATCGAGGTAGCACTGATCGGCGTGCTCGGTTACGGGGCGCTGCTGGCGGTGAGCCTCGCCTCGCTCCAGCCCGGGCTGGCGGGCCGGCGCTGGCCGGCAACGCTCCTGGCGGGGCTCGCCGGGGTCGGGGTGGTGTTCACCGCATATCTCACCTATGTCGAGCTCTTCGTCATTCACGCCATCTGCCGCTGGTGCGTCGGCTCCGCGGCAATCATCGTCGCGGTCTTCGTCATTTCTCTTCTCGAGCTCCGCCGCTCATGGGACCGGCAGGCCGCCTAGCGTGGCTGTCCCCTCCAAGGCACCACCCTCCCGCAAAGCGCTCGCGACGCTGGCCCTTGGCGCCCTCGGTGTGGTGTACGGCGACATCGGCACCAGCCCGCTGTACGCCCTCAAGGAATGCTTCACCGGCCCGCACGGTTTTCCCGTCACCCAGGAAAACGTTCTCGGCGTCCTCTCGCTCATCTTCTGGTCGCTCAATTTCGTCGTCACCTTCAAGTACCTGTCGATGGTCATGCGGGCCGACAATCGGGGCGAGGGAGGTATCCTGGCCCTGTTGGCGCTGGCGAGGCCGAGCGGGGAGCTCACAGCGGCGGGGTCACTGCTCGTGACGGTGGGGCTCTTCGGCTCCGCGCTGCTCTACGGCGACGGGATCATCACGCCGGCCATCTCGGTGCTGGGCGCGGTGGAGGGCCTCAGCGTCGCCACGCCGGCGCTGGAGCACCTGGTGGTTCCGGCGGCGTTCGTCATCATCCTGGGGCTCTTCGCCCTTCAGCGGCGGGGAACGGCAGGGGTGGGCGCGCTCTTCGGGCCGGTCACGCTCGCCTGGTTCGTGGCCATCGCGATCCTCGGAATCCGCGGGATCACGCGGGAGCCCCAGGTGCTCCAGGCGCTCAACCCCTGGCA
>JBOHSC010000363.1:0-4967 GCA_050733115.1 Gemmatimonadales bacterium | reverse complement strand
GGCCGGGCAACGTGCGCGAGCTCGACCACACCATCGAGCGCGCGGTGCTGATGGCCCAGGACTCCGAGCTCCGGAGCGGGGACCTCGGGCTCCGCGGCGGCGGGCCGGTGCCGCGCCTCGAGGACCTGCCGCTGGAGGAAGTCGAACGCCTGCTCATCCGGAAGGCGCTCGACCGGCATGACGGCAACGTCAGCCACGCGGCAAAGGCCCTCGGCCTGAGCCGCAGCGCGCTCTATCGGCGGCTCCAGCATCATGGCTTCTGACCGCGGGCAGCGTCCCGCGGGTCATGAGTCGCGGGTCTTTCGCGTCGCGCTGGCCGGAGGGTTGCCCGCCGTCGTGCTTGCCTGCTGGCTGCTGTGGAGCGGGGGCCATCCGCTCCGCGTCACGCTCACGTTGGGGTTGCTCGTCGTGGGGGCCTGGCTCATCGGCGCACTTCTCGTGCGCGAACGGGTGGTGCGGCCGCTGCAGACGATCTCGAATCTCCTCGCAGCGCTCCGTGAGGGCGACTACTCCATCCGGGCCCGCGGCGCCAGCACCGGCGACGGGCTCGGCCTGGCACTCCTCGAGGTGAACGCCCTGAGCGAGACGCTCCGCTCGCAGCGGCTCCGCGCTCTCGAGGCCACGGCGCTGTTGAGGCGCGTCATCGAGGAAATGGACGCGGCGGTATTCGCCTTCGACAGCGACCAGCGCCTCCGGTTGGTCAATCCCGGCGGAGAACGGCTGCTGGGCCAGCCGGTGGAACGGCTGCTCGGGCTCGATGCGGCGAGCCTCGGGCTCGCGGCGTGTCTCGCCGGTGTTTGGCCCCGCACGCTCGAGGCGGCATTCCCCGGAGGGGCGGGACGGTGGGAAGTGCGGAGCGGTACCTTTCGCCAGGACGGCTTGCCCCATCAGCTTTTGGTCCTGACCGATCTGAGCCGCGTACTGCGCGCCGAGGAGCGCTCGGCGTGGCAGCGAATTGTCCGGGTGCTGGGCCACGAGATCAACAATTCGCTGGCGCCGATCAAGTCGATTGCCGGCAGCCTCCGCAGCCTCGCGGCGCGGGAGACCCGGCCTCCCGACTGGGAGCAGGATCTCGAGTCGGGTCTCCAGGTCATCGAGGCGCGCTCCGAAGCGCTCGGCCGATTCATGAGCGCATACGCCCGCCTTGCGCGGCTGCCGCAGCCTCGGTTTGCACCGGTGGAGGTGGCCGCGTGGGTGCGACGGGTGGCGGCGGTCGAGACCCGGCTTGAGGTCCGGATCCGGGAGGGACCGGCGGTGGTGGTCACCGCCGACGGCGACCAGCTCGATCAGCTCCTGATCAACCTCGTGCGCAACGCCGCCGATGCCGCCACGGAGACGGCGGGCGGGGTGCAGGTGGCGTGGAACACCCGCGCCGGCGTCGTCGAGGTGATCGTGGAGGACGACGGACCCGGTCTCCCCGATCCCGGCAACCTCTTCGTACCATTCTTCACGACCAAGTCGAACGGCTCGGGAATCGGCCTGGTGCTCTGCCGGCAGATCGCGGAGGCTCATGGCGGAGCGCTCTCGCTCGAGCCTCGCAAGAATGCCAGGGGTGCACGGGCAAAGTTGCGGCTGCCCCTCGGGCCACTCATGGTCAGTTCGGAGGAATGAGTCCCCCATGTTCCTGAGACGGCTGTACGACGAGAGACTCGCCCAGGCCAGCTACATCCTCGGCTGCCAGGCCAGCGGCGAGGCGCTGGTCGTCGATCCCAACCGCAACGTCGACCAGTATCTCGAGATGGCCAGGCGCGAAAGTCTGCGCGTGACCCACGTGACCGAAACGCACATCCACGCCGATTTCGTTTCCGGGGCGCGCGAGCTGGCGCACCGGACCGGCGCGAGACTCTACCTCTCGGGCGCCGGCAGCTCAGGCTGGCAGTATGGATACGCCGGCGAAGCGGGCGCTGAGCTGTTACAGGACGGAAGCGTCATCAGAGTGGGTGGTGTCGAGCTCTCCGTCATGCACACCCCCGGACACACGCCGGAGCATCTGGCATTCATCGTGACCGATGCCGCCTCCGCGCGAGACCCGATGGGGGCCCTCACCGGAGACTTTCTCTTCGTCGGCGACGTAGGGCGCCCCGACCTGCTCGAGAAGGCCGCCAACGAGCGGGGGACCATGGTAGTCGGCGCGCATCAGCTTTTCGGATCACTGCGCCGGTTCGGTACCCTGCCCGACTATCTGCAGATCTGGCCGGGGCACGGAGCGGGGTCGTCGTGCGGGAAATCGCTCGGAGCGGTGCCGCAGTCCACGCTCGGTTACGAGAAGCTCGCCAACTGGGCCTTTGTCATCGAGGACGAAGAGGAGTTCGTGCGCGCGGTGCTCGACGGACAGCCGGACCCGCCTCGCTACTTCGCCATGATGAAGCGGATCAATCGGGACGGGCCGCCGCTGCTGGGTCCGGCAAGGCGGCCGGAGCGGCTGCCAGGCGATCGTCTGGCGCGAGCGCTGGCCGATGGAGCGATCGTGATCGATACCCGGACCGCGCATGATTTCGCGCAGGGAGCGGTTCCCGGCACAATCAATATCCCGTGGAACAGGTCGTTCACCACATGGGCCGGATCGATGCTGCCGTACGACCGTGACTTGTACCTGATCGTCGACGAGGCGTCGGGCGCGGCGGTGGGAGCGGTCGCGGCGGAGCTCTCGGGAATCGGGCTCGACCGGGTGGCGGGGCATTTCGGCGTCGACGTGTTCGACGCAAGGCGGAAGGGCGGGGAGCCGCTGCAGACGGTCCCGACGATCGAGGCGGCCGCGCTCGAGCGCAACGGGGCGGAGGTCGTCGTACTCGACGTGCGAAACGCCGGCGAGTTCATGGCGGGCCACCTACCGGTCGCCCTGAACATCCCGTTCGGCGATCTGCTGGGGAGGGTCGCGGAGATTCCCAGGGATCGGCCGGTGGTGGTGCACTGCCTGTCGGGCGCCCGCGCCGCGATCGGGGCCAGCGTGCTTCTGGCCGCCGGCCTTCGCGATGTGCGGGTCTTCCCCGGCGGCTTCGCCGAGTGGCGGGCCTCGGGGAGGAGGGTGGAGTAGGCGAGTCTGCCACCACGCTGCGGGTTGATCGCCGGTACCGCGGCCGGCTCTTCCGAGCCGACCCCTTTGGCCTTATATCCCCCCGAGTCGGCAATCTTCGTTGACTCGAACGACGGCGGGGAAACATGTTCAAGGACTTCAAAGACTTCATCATGCGCGGAAACGTGCTCGATCTGGCGGTCGCTTTCATCATCGGTGGCGCGTTCGGTACGATCGTGAAGTCGCTGGTGGACGATGTGATCATGCCGCCAATCGGACTTGCCCTCGGGAATGTGGACTTCTCGAATCTCTTCTTCCTCCTCAAGGACGGCGCCAAGGCCGCGGCCCCGTACTCCAGCCTGGCGGAGGCGAAGGCGGCCGGCGCGGTAACCCTGAATTACGGCGTGTTCGTCAACAGCGTCATCGCCTTCCTGATCGTCGCCTTGGCGGTTTTCATGATCGTGCGCCTCGCCAACCGGCTGAAGCCGCCCGCAGCGGCTCCGGTCACCACCAGGGACTGCCCCTATTGCCAGATGGCAATTCCTGCCGGCGCCACCCGGTGCCCGCAATGCACGTCCGATCTGAAGGCGGCCTAACGCATGCAGCACTCGCTCACCACGACCACATTCGAGCTCGACGGACACCGCATCGTTCAGACACTCGGTGTGGTACGAGGAATCACGGTGCGGTCGCGATCGATCTTCGGGACGATCGGTGGCTCTCTCCAGACCATTTTCGGCGGGAACATCACTCTCTTCTCCCAGCTGTGCGAGAAGACGCGGGAGGAGGCCTTCGAGCTGATGGTCGGTCATGCCGAGGAGCTGGGCGCCAACGCCATTGTAGGCATCCGGTACGATGCCACGGAAATCATGCAGGGGGTGACCGAGGTCCTGTGCTACGGGACTGCCGTGGTGGTGGAGCAGGGGTAGGTCTCCGGGGCGAGGGTCTTGACCGGTCGCCTTGATTACTTTATACTATAAAGCACTTCATGGCTTCTCCGCAACGCCTTTCTCCGCCGCACGCCGATGAGCCCGCGCTCCACGCGCGGGCCATGGACAATCTTTCATTCATACGCGAGACCATGGAGCGGGCCACCGCCTTCACGGCCGTCCCCGGCTGGGGCGGTGTAGGGATGGGTGTGCTTGCGCTCTGCGCGGCCGCCATCGCCCAGACCCGGCTCTCGGCCGACGAGTGGCTGGCCACCTGGCTCGGCGCTGCCGTCGCGGGGCTGGCACTCGGGGGCTGGGCCATGCGGGCCAAGGCGCGCAGGGCTGGTACGGTGGTCTTCTCGTATTCGGGGAGACGCTTCGTGCTGAGCTATCTGCCCCCGCTCGCGGTCGGCGTGCTGCTCACCGCGGCGCTGGTGCGGGCCGGCGCTCTCTGGGCGCTGCCCGGCACCTGGCTCCTGCTGTACGGCACCGGGGTCGTCACCGGGGGCGCGTTTTCGGTTCGGGTGGTGCCGCTCATGGGTCTCTGTTTCATGGCGCTGGGGGCGGTGGCGCTCTTCGCCCCTCCCGCCTGGGGCACGCCCTTCATGGCGGCGGGCTTCGGTGGTCTTCACATCGTGTTCGGGCTCGTGATCGCGCGGAGGTACGGTGGCTAAATCAAATCTGGCTCCGAGGGAGCCACGGCACGAAAACGAGGTCCACGGCCTGAAGGGCGTTGAGGGCGGCGCATCGAAGCCCGGGCTGCTGGAGCTGGACCGGCTCATTCACGAGCGGATGCGTCTGGCCATCGTGAGCTCGCTCGCCGTCAACCAATCGCTGACCTTCAACGAGCTCAAGCGCCTGCTCGAAACGACTGACGGCAATCTCAGCGTCCACGCGCGCAAGCTCGAGGAGGCTGGTTACATCGTCTGCACCAAGTCGTTCGAAGGACGGATGCCCCGCACCGACTACCGGCTGAGCGACAACGGTCGCCGGGCTCTCGAGCGCTATCTCGATCACATGGAAGC
>JBOHSC010000362.1:0-6302 GCA_050733115.1 Gemmatimonadales bacterium | reverse complement strand
ATGGCGATCTCCCGCAGAAAGCGCCTGGCTTCCGCCGACGCGGCCAGCTCAGGCCGGAGCACCTTGAGCGCGACGAGCCGGCGGTGCTTGAGGTCGCGGGCCAGGTAAACCGTGGCTACCGACCCGCGTCCGATCTCACGTTCGATGGCGTACCGCTCTCCCGCCGCGATGGGTGGCACCGCTCCCTCAGGCTCGGCCGGGGGCTCGCTCGCCCGCCGCATTTCCCGCACGAACTCCGCCAGCTCCGGCGCCGGCGAAACCGAGAGCTCCCTCCGGACGAGCGCCTCGTATGCTTGTGCCTGCCGGATCGCGCTCGCCACATCGCCCGCACCCGCCATCGCGCGGGCGAGGCCGACGGCGGATCGCTCGCTCAGTGGGTCCAGCGCCGCCAGCCGGCTCCACCAGGCGATCGCCTCCGTATGGTGCCGTCCAGCGTCCGCCTCCCGGGCCAGCCGGTGGAGCGCCGCCGCGTGCTCGCCGGCAAGGCGGCTGCGCTCTGTTTCGGCCCACTCCTCGAAGCCCTCATCGCTCAGGTAGAACCCATCGAGGAGGGGCCCGCGATACAGGACCACCGCCTCGCTCCAGGCCCCCCGCGCCACCGCACGCTCAAATTCCTGGACGTCGCTCTCGATGACCGCGGGCTCCAGGCGCAGGGGATCGACTCCGGAGATGAGTCCCTCCGGAGGGAACTGCCGTCGGATCGAGTAGAGAAGTTGTTCCAGCGCGTGACGGGCGTTGTTGGCGGAGCTCTCCGACCAGAGGCGGCTGATGAGCTTATCCCGGCTCAATCCCCGCTCGCCGGCGGCCGCGAGGATGGCCAGCAGCGCGAGGCGGCGGCGCTGCAGCGCGAGAGCAGCCCCAGTCGCATCGGAAAGGACGCCGCCGCCAAAGACCTGAAGCCGAAACATGAGCCTCCGGTGAGGAGGGCGTGAGGGGGGGATGAGCCCTGCGTCTTAGAGTAGGTCCCGAGTCTGGGAGTGGGCAAGTCGCACGGCATTGGGCTGCGCACGGAGACGCCCGCTCGAGACCATCACCCGGAGGCTACGATGCCTGCCCACTCCTCGATCCCCGCCCTGTTGTGCACACTCTTTGCCGCTGCTACGGCTTGCAGCGATACCTCATCGCGAGGGCTTCTCGATCCCGGCGGTGCCGCCCTGCTGGTGGTCGCCCCCAGCGCTGCGACCATCAAGGACGGCACCAGGCTCCAACTCAACCTGAGCGCGCACGATGAGACCGGGCAGTCGGCGACTCCCTCCAACGTGACCTGGACCACGTCGAACGAAAAGATCGCGACGGTCGCCGAGGGCATCGTCACCGGACGAGGCCCCGGCAGTGCGCAGATCACGGCATGGTGGAACGGCGTGCATGGCGCCTCGCTGGTGACCGTGGTCGATCCCGGAGCCGGTTCGCCCAGTGGTTGCGGCGGTGCACAGGAAAAGTCGAACGCCCTGCTCCTGAAGAAGTGCCTGGAGCAGTAAGGAACGCGGCCCTCCGGCACAGTGCCGGAGGGCCGCAGGTCCGAGCGTGAATGACTCATCGGAAGCGTCATTCGCCGCCTCATCAGGGCAGCCTCGCCAGCGCGGCCCTTGCTTCCTCGACCAGGTGCTTCTGGGAGGGCATGGGCTGGTCGTAGCGCTGGAGGAACTGCTCGTAGTACTCACGCGCCTTGCTGGGCGACCCCAGGGTCTCGGCCAGTCTCGCTCTTGCCAGATAGGCCGGTCCGTCGAGAACACTCTTGTAATTCATCCACCATCTGACCCAGGGGATGCCGCGGGCGTCTTGCCACCGAAGCAGCCTGCTCGCCGTTTCCGCCTCCCCAGCTTCCCGGAGCCATTCCCCCGCGGCCAACCTCTGAACCGCGATATGCGGTGTGAAGCTCTGGCAGCTCTCGTGTCGCAGGCAGTGCTGCTCCAACTCAGCCAAATCCCGACCCGCCCCTTTCCGGTCCCCCCTAAGCGCCCGGTCGAACGCCGCCAGTGACCGGTCGATCAGGTCGGCCTGGGGGTGCCCGCTCTCGGAGGTCGCAAGGCGCGCGGCGTGGATGGCCTGACGGTCGCCCCGTGCAAAGCCGAGAATCCCGTCCAGCCAGGCCAGCCGACCCACCCTTCCTGTGCGTGCCCGCGCTCGGGGCCTATTTCTGAACCACGAACACCTTGGTATCGACCGAGTCATCGCCGAGGAAGACGATCACCTTGTAGGTCCCCGGCTTCAGCCCGTTGGGCTGGGACAGCTGGAGCACGGTGTTCTCGCCCGCGGCCCCGACCGGCTCGGAGGTCTGCTGCAGGATCTCGCCGCTCGGCGACCGCCAGGCCGCGCTCAGCGTGCCAGCGCCGCGGGCGCCCTCGGTCCCCACCGAGACCCGCACGGTATCCCGGGGCGCGAACTGAAAGGTCGGCTCGGTGATGCGGTTGGTGGGGCCAACCCTCCGTCCGATCATCACGTTCGAGACCCGGCGCTCGGCTGAGCTCGCCGCGGAGGCCGTCACGGCAGCCGAATCGCTCGCCCCTATCTTGGCCCCCCCATGACCCGGTTCCTCGGACCGGCCGCAGGCGACGGCCAGCGCCGCGACCACCGCCAGCGACGGGCGGACTTCCGAAATGTGAGCCATAAACACCTCCGTCTGATTCCTGGACTGTTCCTTCGGAGCCTCAAGCGCGGTTAGCGCCCCACCTCGGGCACTCAACGCCTCTCGGAAGGATCCGGCGCACCGGTGAGGCGCGCGAGTGCCGCGCTTGCCTCCGTGACCAGCGAACGATGGGTGGGCGGCGGCATGGCGTACCAGAGCCGTTCCCGCGCCACGCCTGAGTCGAGCACCGGGAGAATGTTCGGATGGTCGAGCCGCGCGGTGATATCTCGGGCGACGCTGTCGCCCAGGATGCGGGCCCCGGCGCTATCACCCCGCTGGAGCCGGTCGATGAGCCGGAACTGGAGGAGCTCGTCGGAACCATGCTCCTCCACGAATGCGGGCCCGGCGCCGAGGCGCGTCATCGTCTGGAGCACGCGAGTCGACGCCAGGGTGTCATGGTCCGCCAGCACCTCTTTCATCAGGTGCTCCCAGCCCGGTATCAGTCGCGGATTGAGCCGCACGGTCTCCTCGAGCGCCGTTCGGGCCTCCGCACGGGTGTGTCCCAGCATCGGTGCCCAGTGGAACAGGTTGTCCGCGTACTGCATCCATCCGAACCAGTTGTCCGGATAGCGCTCGGTGAGCTGCTTGGCCCGACTCAAAGCCTCGGGAGCGCCTTGCTCCAGGGTGTCACCGAGAAAGAGCCGATCGCGCTCGGGCAGACTGGAGCGATGGCTCATCAGCGCACTCATCATGGTGGTATCCAATTGCCGGTACCGCCACGACAGCACGTACGCGTTCCGCGCGTACGCGAGCCAGAACGCCGAGTCCGCCTCGATGGCCCGAGCGTACGCCCCGGCCGCGTCGTCCCACTGATTCTCCACGAGCGCGCGCTCTCCTTCGAGAAAGGCCCGAAGGGCAGCGACCGACTTCGTCTTGAGGGCGGCGTCGAGACTGGGCGAGGGCGGCGTCCTGAGCACCTCGATGGAATCGGGCGGGGCGGCGACGGTTACCCGCGCGAGCGGGGCACCGCTGTCTGTGGTGAAGAGAGCGAGGTCGAGCCGGACCTTGGGGCCCACTCGGACGACGCTTCCGTGCAGGACGCTGCCCGCACCGAACCGTCGGCCTAAAGCCCGGCCCTGCTCGAGCGAGGCCGCGGGATCGGAGGATTGCGCGAGCACGGTGTAGGGGTCGACCGTGCGGATCTCTCCCACGCCGTCCAGGGTGGCGCTCAGGGTGAGGACCAGGTCGCGCCCCAGCCGCGCCAGCCCGGTATCGGCAACGCTCGGCGCGAATGGCAGCACGGCGATGACCGAGGCCGAGGGCAGGACGCTCGACCTGGCGGGATGGAGCTGGGACCACACGACACCGGCTGCGGCCGCCGCGGCGAGAACAGTCGCGGTGGAGAGGAGCCACCGCCGGCTCGGCGTCCGGCTCCTGAATGCTTCCGTCGGCTGGGCCGGCGCGCTCAGCGCGGCCGCGAGTTGATCGGCCGTGGCAAACCGGTCGGCCGGGACCTTCGCAAGTGCCCGGGTGATGACTCGCTCGAGGCCCGGGGGCACGGTCGCACGCACGGTCCGGAGCGAAGGCACATGATCGAGCGCGTGACGAGCCAGGAGACCTTGCGCCGTTGGCGCCGTGAAGGGGGGTTGACCAGCCAGCATCTCGTAGAGAACACATCCGAGGCTGTAGAGATCGCTCCGGGCGTCGACGTCGGGACTTCCCGCGGCCTGCTCCGGGCTCATGTAGGCGGGAGTGCCGATGGAAAGGCCGGTCTCCGTGAGCTTCTGCCCGCCTGCCGCGGTGAGTGCTCTCGCGATGCCGAAGTCGGCCACGATCGCCCAGCGCCGTCCAGCAGAATGTTTTCCGGCTTGATGTCGCGATGCACGATGCCCCGACTGTGCGCATGCCCGAGCGCGCCGGCGATCTGCCGGGCGATCAGGAGCGCATCGTCGATGGGCAACTGCTTCTCCCGGGTTATTCGCTGCCGGAGTGTTTCCCCCTCCACATACGGCATGGTGTACCAGAGGAGCCCCGCGACATCGCCGGAATCGAGGACGGGAAGAATGTGGGGATGCTGGAGCTGCGCGGTAATGCGGATTTCGCGGAGGAAGCGCTCAGGACCGAGGCTGGCGGCGAGCTCGGGATGGAGCACCTTCAGGGCGACGGGCCGGTCGTGGCGGAGATCCTGCGCCAGATACACCGTGGCCATCCCTCCCCGGCCGAGCTCGCGCCCGATCGGGTAGCGCCCCTGCAATGCCTCGCCTATCTGGGGAGTCGGTACGCCGGCCGCCGATGTGCGGGATGATGCAACCTACGGCGACTCTCGTGGCGTCGCCAACCGCTCTACCTCCCTACCCCGTGACACTTCTTGTACTTCTTGCCCGACCCGCACGGACAGGGATCGTTCCGCCCTGCTTCCGGCACGGCGGCGGTGGCCCGGCTCAGGGGACCGAGCGAGCTGCTCACCGCGGGAACCGGTGACGGCCTCGACGACCGGGGAGCTGGGCCGGTAAACAGATCGTCGGGCCCCGAAGGGCGAGGCGGAGGAGTCGGCGTCTGAGGCGGGGGCCGGCGCGGCGGCGGCTCCTGCCGCGGCGGCTCGGCGGCCACCTGGATCTTGAGGAACCGCTCGGTGAAGGTCGACTGAATGTCGTGCATGAGGTCTTCGAACATCTCGAAGGCCTCACGCTTGTACTCGATCAGCGGATCCTTCTGTCCCCACGCCCGGTACTGAATGGCGTTCCGAAGCTGGTCCAGATCGTACAGGTGATCCTTCCACCGCTCGTCGAGCACGGTCAGCATCACCTGCGAGAGCACCTGGCTTTCGACCTCCGGGACCGCGATCGTGCGGCCGAAATCGGCGAGGTACTCGAGCTTCCGCTGGAAGGCCTTCTCCCCCTCCTCGCGCGCCAGCTCAATCATCCGCTCGATGGTCGGCGCCGCATCGGCGTCGGTGAGGGCATCCACCGTCACCAGGTACTGGAGGGTGAGCGATTCGCGGAGCCCGCCGCGGTCGTACTCCTCGGGGCGGGCCGTATCGGCCAGGAACTGCGCCACCGCACGGTCGAGCGCGGACTCGATCATCCGGCGCGCCTCGGCCTTGAGCTCCTCCCCCCGCTCGAGCGCGAAGAGCCGCAGCGAGTAGATGACCTCCCGCTGCTGGTTCATCACGTCATCGTACTCGAGGAGCCGCTTCCGTTGCTGGAAATTCTGGAGCTCGACCCGCTTCTGCGCCTGCTCGATGGCCCGGGTAACCAGCCCGCCGGTGATGACTTCGCCTTCCTCCGCCCCGCTCTTGTCCATCCACCGCGCGATGCGGTCGGACCCGAAGAGCCGCATCAGGTCGTCTTCGAGCGAGAGGAAGAAGATCGACTGCCCCGGATCGCCCTGGCGGCCGGAACGGCCGCGGAGCTGGCGGTCGATGCGGCGCGACTCGTGACGCTCGGTGCCGACGATCTGGAGTCCCGCCTCCTCCAGCGTGAGATCGAGGTCCTTGCCCAGCTTGATGTCGGTGCCTCGCCCGGCCATGTTGGTCGCGATGGTGATGGCGCCCTTCTGCCCGGCCCCTGCCACGATCTCCGCTTCCCGCTCATGGTACTTCGCGGTCAGTACTTCGTGCCGGAGTCCCTGACGCTTGAGCATCTTCGAGAGGGTCTCGGATACATCCACCGAGGTGGTCCCGATGAGAATCGGGATCCCGAGCTCGTGGAGTCGGTTGCTCTCCTCGACCACCGCG
>JBOHSC010000361.1:0-8090 GCA_050733115.1 Gemmatimonadales bacterium | reverse complement strand
ACCTGGCGCAGGATCGCCTTGTCCTCGCTCTCGGGAAGGAAGCCAAGCGTCTCCTCGAACAAGGTCGCCGCGCGAGCGGCGTGGCGGGCCGCGACTCGCCTGGCGTGATCGATCGATCCCCAGAGTTCCATCTGTCGCAGCACCTCCTCCGACTCCTCGAAGGTGCGTTTGCTCCTGGGGTGAACCAGCCAGGCGAGGAGGGCGGCGCGTTTTCGCGGGGACACGCTCCGCATCAGATGGATCAGCATCAGGGTGCGCTTTCCCTCGAGCAGGTCTCCCAGCGGCTCCTTGCCATAGAGGTCTTCCTTGCCCACCAGGTTCAGGACGTCATCCTGGATCTGGAAGGCGATCCCGACGTGCTTGAAGACCTCGCCAATCAGGTCGAGCTCGTGGGGACGGGTATGGCCTGCAGCGATGGCGCCGAGGCGGCAGGGGGAGCGACAGGTGTACCACCCCGTCTTCTTGCAGACCATGTTGACGTAGTCGGAGTCCCGGGTGGGAATGGCGCCCTGCCTGATCCATCCCAGCTCGATCGCCTGGCCCTCGATGGATTCGCGGCACATGTGGATCGTCTCGTGGATCAGGCCCAGGGTTCGGCTGAGGCCCAATTCCTCGATGTTGCTGAGCACCGTCGCGACGGCGAGCAGGTTGAGTCCATCGCCGGTGTTCACCGCCAGGGGGATACCATGCTCCTGATGAAGGCAGCCCCGACCCCGGCGCTGAAGCGATTCATCCTCGATGTCGTCATGGATCAGGAAGGCGTTGTGGAACATCTCAACCGCCGCCGCCACCCGTACCGCCTCCCCACTTTGACCTCCGAAGGCACCGCATGTCGCGATACAGAGCGTGGGCCGCAGGCCCTTGCCGCCGCGCGAGGGATACTCGTGCATCAGACGGTACAGGCTGGCGACCGGTTGCCGCCGCGGGATCAGCCGCTCGATTTCCTCGGCCACGCGCCGCCGGTAGCTCTCCATGATGTCGAAGAGATCGGCATCCCGGGGGCCTTCGAACGTCCACCAACCCTGACCCGAGCGCCGGTCCCACAGCACTCGGGTCCGGGCAACGGAGGCCGATCCGTTGCCGGCGGCGCCGTCGCGCAGGAGCGCTGCCGCATCCGGTGCATCGCTCGGGGGGCTGGGCTCCCGACCCGCCCCGTTTCCGTTGGCCCCGAAGGGAAGACCGCGATTCCGCCGATAGGCCAACCACAGGCCCTGGACGTAACGCAGACCCGCGCCGCGCTGGGCAAGGAGGTGAAAGGTCCGCCAGGCCGCGAGCACCTCTGCCGCCGCGCCGCGCAGGTCGAAGGCGCCCTCCTCGAGTATCTCCCTCGGGCGGCGTTCCAGGTCGTAGAGACTGAGCAGGCTGTCGTCGTCGAAGAAGCACTCGACCGACCCGGCCGTCCGCTCGGGAGTGGCGACGAGCGCGTGGTGCTCGGTCCGGATGGTGGCGTGGGATCCGTCGCCGAAGTGCAGCGCGAGCACGGTGGAACCAAGCTCCCGGCCCGCGGACGCGGTGATGGACGGCGCTCGCAGCGCCAGCGCGGCCACCGTCTCGACCAGCAGGGCGGCGGCGCTGGTGACGCCTGCGGTTTCGCCCTCGGGACCGGGGAACACCAGCGGCGCGCCGTAGCCCGACCTATCGGAGCGCACCCCACGCCCTCTCGGATGCGCCGCCCGCGAACTCCACGATCCCGGGGCTCGCGAACTGGTGGGTTGCCCCCTTCATCTTGACCCGCACGTCCATATGGCCGATCACCTCGTGTACCGAGAACGGCTGGAAGCTCGTCTCGGAGGGCACCACCAGCCGCGCCGCATCGCGGCAGTGGAACCGGAGCTGGATCCAGTCGCTCCCCTGATACCCGTCGATGGAGAGCACCGCGGGAATGGGGGCGGTCGGCGCGGTGCCCAGCAGCGGCGCCAGGAACGGGGTGGTCACCACGCGGTCGCGGTCGAGCTGCCCGGCGATGCTGACCCGGAGCCCCCGGCGGGGGATGAAGAGGACCATCCGTCCGCCCCGCCAGACCATGACCATGGCGGTGTGCTCCCGCTGCTCGTCGGCCGGCTGGAGCAATGCGAAGACGACGGCCCAGCTCGGCGGTCCGTCGAGACGGTCGCCGAGCTGGTTGCAGAATCCGAACACCCATCCACCCATTTCGGGCCAGGCCCAGCGCCCGTTCACCCGCTCGTGATACCCTACCGCCGTGGTCTCGCGCGGGGCGACCATCCCATCGTCCCAGCGACCGGTCGCGAGGACGCCGGGCTGGGCCTGCCAGCGTTTCCAGTTGGTGCGATGGAAGTGGGAGACGCCGGCTGGAGCAGGGGTGGACGTGCTGGTGAGATGCAGCGACACCGCCGGCGAACCGGCCAGCGACCGCATCTCCAGGTCGGGGGGGCGAGGGAAGGTGGTTGGCGGAGGCGGATTCCGATACGACGTCCAGGGCTCACGGGACAGCGACGCATGCCATTGGCTGCAGGTCCACCCGTGGTCCCGGTTGTGGGCGAGAAGGACGCTGGTGCGGATGGGCCGGCCACCCTCGGTGCCGCCCAGGGTGGCCAGGTTGGCGATGAGCGCCTGCTGCTCGTCCGTGGTGACGAAGGCGTAGTGGAGCCAACGCCGCTCCAGCACGTCCGACAGCGGCACTCGCGGAAACGGGCCCGCCGGCCCGGTGACAGGACCGGAGGTCACTGCGATGGCCGGTGGCGCCGCTTGCCCGCGGGTCTGGTCTTCTTCCGCGGCTGAGCGGAAGGCGTGGCGCCCTTGTCGCCCGGCAACACCGTGAGCGAGAGACCCAGCTCCTTGCTGTTGAAGCCCAGCAGGCGGATGGTCGTGGCGTAGGTCTGGCCGACGACGAAATCGGGGGTGATCGCAACGGCGGCCTGGACCACATTCTGGCCGCGGGGAGGGATGGTGACCCTGGGCGGCTCGAACTCGATGAGGGTGGACGGAAGCGGCGCTCCGCGCCCCGGGCTGAGATCGTCCGATTCGAAGGCGACGTCGAGGGGACGGTCGAAGTGATTCTCCACCAGGAATCCCGACGACACCCGGTCACCCGGCCGGCCCTCCAGCCTCAGCTCGACCCGGGGCTCGGGCTTGGACCCGGTGTCCGCATCCGGTAGAGGCCCTGGCAGGAGCGCCTCCTCCGCCGCGCCGAGCAGGCTGTTCAGGAAGGAGACGCTGTGGTTGGTCACGATCGAGTACGACGCGAGGTTGAAATCGAGCCAGCGGGAAAGCAGCGTCGAAGGGTCCAGCGGCTGGCTTGCGCCGCCACCGGAGGCCCGAACGGACTTGCGAATCAGGTTGTTGAGACGGGCTGCCAGCTGCGCGTTCCCCGCCAGGCTGGTTGCCGCGACCTTCTTCAACTCTTCGACGAACGCTTCGGTCGATCTCCGGCCCATCGGTTCGCTGGAGGCCATCAGCACCCCCCGTGGGCGGGGTCGTGCCGGCCGATCGGCTCGCAGGGCTCCTCGCACTGGAAATGGTCGTACCACCGGTGCGCCCGGATGCGAACCGGCGGATCGCCCTGGAACACCCTGCAGGTACAATGTTGCTCACGGCACACTTGCAGACTTACTCTCACGCACTGCTCGTAGGCTCCCTTGATCAGGATTTCGGCCTCGTAGTGTCCGGTGGGAAATTCCTCGGGCACGGTAAACGTCCCGGCCACGACGCCGGACTGGCCCCCCGCGAGCTGAAGGGTGTGGGGGGCCAGGGCAATGGCGGCCTTGGAGTCAGCCCCCATGAATGGCGTGGCGCTCAGCTGGAAGGTTCGGGCGACCTTCGACGTGTTGGTGACCGCGATGGTGCAACGCAGGGTCTCGCCCCGGGTGGCCTCCCATCGGATGTCGCAGACACACCGGGGCGGGCAGTCCGTCTCGGGAATGTCGCACATCCCCCGCGGCTGCAGGATGCTCCGCAGACTCGGCAGCGGCGCGGCCGGCAACGCGGGGCGCACGAGGTCCGAGGCCTGCTGCATGAACGCGAACGCATTCTCCATCGACAGCGTCATCAGTCTCGGGCCGATGCTCAGCAGGCTCAGCAGCGCGGTCGGGGAATCGGTGGACAGGGGTGCAGAGGAAACGCGTGTCATAGCGGCCTACGCTTCTTGGAGTGGGCGGCGCCGTTGCAATCCAGTTGAAAGGTCAGCGTCGAGGTCATGAAGGTGATGCTGCGGACGTAGGTTCGTCCCTTTATCGAGCGCTCGGGGACGGTCAGCTCGAGCCCGACCTCGATGGTCCCACCCGGCTGGATCGTGTCGGCATTGCCGACGATGGTCACCGGAACCGGTGGAATGTCGGTGGACTTGATCTCGCGGATCACGCGGTCGAGATAGCCCTGGTGTCCCTCTTCGGGGTCCATCTCGCGGAGGGCATAGACCAGGGAGCGCCCGAGCCAGTCCCGCTCCTCGAGGTGTACCAGCGCCACCGGGGGAACGGTATGGGTGACGTTGCCCCGATTGCTGATGATCAGTGGATGGGTCAGCACGTCGCCCGGTGCCCCCCGAAGCGAAACCTTGTTCGGCGCGAGAACGATCGCGTGCTTCTCGAACACCTGGACGGTGATCTCTTCCGACCGGGGGCCAAGGTCGAGCCGTGCAGTGTAGGTGCCCGCCGGGGTGGACGGATCGACCATGAGATGGGCCCGCACGCGGCTGCGCTCCCCCGGCGCCAACCGGGCCGCGAGCCGCACGTCGCCGAGTGAGGGCGCCGACGCCGCGCCCGCCTTGCCGGGTAGGGTGCGGATGGTGCGCACCTTCAGTTTTTCGCTGGAATGGTTGATCAGCTCAAGGTCGCCGCTGAGGAACGGCGGCTTTCCGCGGAAGACGAGGCGGCTACTCCCTACGTCCCACGCCTTGCCTGGTGGTGCGGTGTACGCTTGCATGTCGCTGTCCTCCTGCCGGCGCCAGCGCCGGCCCGTCGCTCCAGCATGCCCGACTCAGACGCAGGCCTCGCGCCGGTGGGGAACGTAGTCCTCGATGATGACCATGCTCTCCCCGCAGACCACGAACGAGAGGAGCTCCATCCCCAGGGTGTTCAGGCCGAACTTGTAGTTCACGGGAAAGTGCACCCGGGTGGGCTTCATGGACATCTCGAGGCCAACCTCGATGCGGGGCAGCTCCTTGATCCGGATGTCGTCCAGTCCCATGTCCACCTTGCTGGTGCTGTCCAGCTTGCTCGTGCTGTTGAGGCTGCTCGAGCTGTTCAGCTGGCTGGTGGTGTTCAGTGTGATGGGCGCGATTTCCTTGATCTTGATATCGTCGAGGCCCATGTCGACACTGCCGCTCACCGTCGAATGGATGGTGTACTCGGTGGGAACGTCCACGCTCTTGCTCATCTGCCACTCTCCCTGCCGGTTTTATCGGATCAGCGAGGAATCACGTCCGTGCATCGGGATGTCGTCGGTGAACACCAGATCGATGATGCCTCGCGCCGCCAGCTGGTCCAGGGCGATCCCGAGCCACACGGTATAGCACTCGGGGCGAGCGGTCAGGTCGGACTGGAGCGCGGCGACATGGGCCCACCGGAACTCCCCGACCTCGACCGGGTCGGGGTTCGGCTGGGCCTCACAGCGTCCCACCATCACGTGGTCGAGCTCGTGCTCCCACAGGCCATTTCCCAGGTCGGCCCGGTAGGTGAAGCTGAAGGCCCGATGGAGCTCACAGTCGAACCCCATCTCCTCCCTCAGCCGGCGGTGTGCGCCCGCTGGAATCGTCTCGCCGGGCCGGGGATGACCGCAGCAGGTGTTCGACCAGCGCCCCGGCGAGTGGTACTTCGTGGCCGCGCGACGCTGAAGGAGCAGGCGCCGGTCGGTCCCGAGCACGAATACCGAGAAGGCGCGGTGCAGTCGTCCGTGCACGTGCGCCTGCACTTTTTCCTCGATTCCCAGCTCCCGGTCCTGGTCGTCGACGAGGACGACGAATTCCTCCATGGCTCCCGCTTCCGGGGCGCCCGTGGTCTGGCGCCGGGCCGAACCGATGCTGAGGATGGAAGACTCCAACACCCAAGGTCACTATATGACGGCGCATACGGCTGTCAAGCAGCGGGACAGGAGCAGATTGCGACCTCAGACCGCAATTCTGACGATTCGGCTGGGAATGCGACACGCCTCTCAAAAATCTCGTGGCGAGCTTCTCATGGAGAGAATGTCGCATTCCAGCTGATTCCGGATCATTGTGCGTCTACTTCCGTCGAACCTCCGCCCCTGCGCTCCGTTGCTGGCGGTCCTCGACCCCGCGCCATATCGTTCCCCTTTTGTACCCCTAACCGGACAACTCCGATGGAGACTGACGTCCTGATCGTGGGGGCGGGCCCGACCGGGCTCATGCTCGCCAACCAACTGGGCCGGCGAGGCGTGCGGCTGCGAATCGTCGATCGGCACCCTGGTCCGGCTCTCCAGACCAGGGCCCTAGGCGTGCAGGCCCGCACCCTCGAGATCTACTCCCACCTTGGCATCGTCGAGCAGGCGCTCGAGCTCGGCAAACGCGCCACCGGCGCCAACCTATGGGCCGCGGGACGGCGGACCGCCCGCATCCCCCTGGGAGACATCGGGCGGGACATGAGCCCGTATCCCTTCCTTTTGATCCTGGGCCAGGACGACAACGAGCGGCTGCTGGGTGAGCGCCTTCATCAATGGGGCGTGTCCGTCGAGTGGAACACCGAGCTGGTCGGTCTGGCCCAGGAAGCCGATCGGGTCACCGCGAAGCTCAGGCAACCGGACGGCACGGTGAGGGAAGTCGCGGCCGCGTGGGTGGCCGGGTGCGACGGCGCACGCAGTGCGGTGCGGGAGCTGAGCGGGATCGCCTTTCAGGGCGCGCCATACGAGCACGTGTTCTTCGTCGCCGACACCCGGATGACGGGACCGATGGTGCCGGACGAGATCAATGTCTATCTGTGGCGTGACGGTTTCCACCTGTTTTTCCCGATGCGCGGGACCGATCACTGGCGGATTGTCGGCATCGTGCCGCCGGACATGCGCAGGAGAGACGATCTGACTTTCGCCGACGTGACTCCGTCGCTCCGCGAGGAGGCAGGAGCCGGGGTAGCCCTGCAAGATTGCAGCTGGTTTTCCACCTATCGTATTCATCACCGCCGCGCCGAGCGCTTCCGTGACCGCCGCTGCTTCCTGCTGGGCGACGCGGCGCACATACATAGCCCGGTGGGCGCGCAGGGCATGAACACCGGCCTGCAGGATGCCTACAACCTGGCCTGGAAGCTGGCCCTCGTCGCCTCGGCTGGTGCGGGCGAGGCCCTGCTCGACTCGTACGAGGCCGAGCGGGTCCCGGTGGCCCAGCGGCTGCTGAGCACGACCGACCGGATGTTCTCGCTCGTCGTCTCCGACGCCAGGCTCGCCGGGTTGTTTCGGACCCGGGTCCTGGCCCGGGTGATGGCGCTGGCGATGAGACTCCAGCGGATTCAGCGACTGGCATTCCGCACCATCTCCCAGACCGGTATTGCCTACCCCGACAGCCCCCTATCGGAATCGCTGCCCGGCATGCCTGACGCAGCGCCGCGCGCAGGCGATCGGTTTCCCTGGCTCCGGCTGAGGCTTTCCCCGAACGGCCCCGCCGAGGATTTCTACGGGACACTCGACGACACGCGATTCACTCTGATCGTGATCGGGCAGGCCGCGCCGCCGGGCGGGGTGCCAGGCCTGGGCGACCTGCTGCGCACTCATGTGGTTCCTGGCGATCTCGCCAATGATCAGGAGCTCACTCGTGCGCACATTCCCCGGCCGGCGTTCTACCTCCTGCGTCCGGACGGTTATGTGGGACTTGCCGGGACTCGGCTGGACACCGCGGCAGTAGCGGGTTACGTCTCCGAGCGGCTCGGCCTCGAGGGCCATGACAGCAGGCCACCAGCTTGAGGAGGAGCACTCCATCGAGGGTGCGCTCCGGGAGGTAGCTATGCGAACCTACGTTCGGCTTTCAGGAGTCTTGTTCGCGCTCGTCGCGCTGGGGCATCTGGTCCGCGTGCTGGCGCACTGGCCCTTGCTCATCGCGAATTACCCGCTGCCCGCGCTCGCGTCGGTCGTCGTATTGGCGGTCACCGCGGGCATGAGCGTTTGGGCGTGGCGGCTTCTCACCGGGCCGCAGC
>JBOHSC010000360.1:0-4364 GCA_050733115.1 Gemmatimonadales bacterium | reverse complement strand
AGCAGCACGTTGTCGGGCTTGATGTCCCGGTGGATGATGCCGCGCTGGTGCGCGTAGTCCAGTGCGGCGGCAACGTCGCGCAGCACCCGGAGCGCCTCACGGAGCGAGAGCTCACCGGAGCGGGCGAGGCGGGCCCGGAGCGACTCGCCCTCGACGAACGGCATGGTGTAGTAGAGGAGACCATCCGCTTCGCCGGCGGTGAGGATCGGCACGAGGTGCGGGTGCTGCAGGCCGGCGGCGAGCCGGATCTCCTGGCGAAACCGATCGGCCGACACTGCGTGGGCGAGCTCGGGCGGGAGCAGCTTGATGACGACCGGTCGACCGAGCGCGATCTCGGTGGCGAGGAAGACCCGGGACATGCCGCCGCCGCCGAGCTCGCGCTCGATGGTGTAAGTGCCGAGCGCCGAGGCCAAACGATCGCGCAGTTCCATGCGTGAAGCTACCGTCTCGGCGCCAATCCGGCTGGCCTGAGTCGCTCGAGCAACTCCCCCAGCTGTCGCATCTCCACTCCGTACCGCGCCCAGTCCAGGTCCCGCTGTGCCTGGAGCGCCGCCTCGTACCGGCGCCGGGCCTCGCCGGCCAGCGCCTGGAACCCCGAGTCGGCCACCGGCTCCTCCGTCGCGACCGCCGGCGCGGGCGCAGGCGGATGCCCTGGACCGGGCGCGCCGCCGAACAACTCGGTCAGCGCGCTATCCAGCGTCTCGCCCATCACTACCTGGTTCTCGTACGCCACCACCACCCGCTTGAGCTCGGGTATCCGCCCGCCTTCCGCCTGGAGGTAGAGCGGCTGCACGTACAGCAGCGATTCCTCGATCGGTATCACCAGGAGATCGCCCCGGATTACCCGGGACCCCCGCTGGTCCCACAGCGAGACCTGGCGCGAGATCTCGGTGTCCTGGTTGATCCGGTTCTCGATCTGCTGGGGCCCGAACACCAGCCGCTGCCGGGACAGCCGGTACACCCGCAGCTTCCCGTAGGCGGCGCCGTCGTTCCGCGCCACCATCCAGGCCGCCAGGTTGTCTTTCCCCCTCGGCGTGAACGGCACCATGTAGATGAACTCGGACTTCGACTCTTCCGGCAGCCGCATGACGAGGTGCCGCATGAACGGCACTGTTCCTTCCTTCTCCGCCACGACCGGGATCTGCCACTGGTCTTCCCGGTGGTAGAAATCCTCGGGCGCATCCATATGGTATGTGGCGTAGAGGCTGGTCTGGATCCGGTAGATATCGTCCGGGTATCGGATGTGCGCGCGGAGCCCGGCCGGCATGCTGTCCAGGGGCACGAAGATGCCGGGAAAGATCCGCGCCCAGGTCCGGATCAGGGGATCGGCCGGGGCGCTGACATACGCAGTGAGCGACCCGTTGTACGCGTCGATGACGAGCTTGACACTGTTCCGCATGTAGGTGGTGCCGTCGCTCACCCTCTGGGCATAGGGATAGTCGTCCGAAGTGGTGTAGGCATCGAGGATCCATTGCAGCGTGCCGTCGTCCGCCAGCACCAGATAGGGGTCGCGATCGAACTTGAGGAACGGCAACGCCGTCCTCGCCCGGGTCATGATGTTCCGATAGTAGAGCACCCGGCTGCTGTCGGTGATGTCCTGCGAGAACAGGATCTTGTCCGAGCCGAATCGGGTGGCGAGCACGACGCGGCGCAGAAGGTTGCCGACCCGCACGCCGCCGGTGCCGGTGTACGCGGCGTAGACGTTCGCCTCCCCTGATGGATGGTCGAACTCGCGCTGCTGGGTCCCCACGAAGACGAACTCGTTGGCCAGCTCGCCGTAGTAGATCTGCGGCCGGGTCACCCGCAGCGATACCGTCGTCACCGGCGGCAGGTCCTTGACGAACAACACTGGCAAACCCTCGGGCGTCACCTGGTTGACCGGTCCGAGAGTGAGGCCCATCCCGTGGGTGAAGGTCAGGTGCTCGTTGATGAAGGTCCGGGTGGGGAGCGACGCGGCGTTGAGCTCCCGCGGCGAAAGCAGGACCTGCCGGTACTTCCCGTCGATCCAGTACCGGTCGTCGTCCACCGAGACGAAATCGTAGTAGGTGCGGATCTCCTGCAACTGGCCGAAGGTCATGAGCAGCGGGTCCCGGTCCCAGAGACGCACATTCTGGATCGTCGGCTCGTTGGCCCGTATGCTCGCCAGCGTGAGGCCGGCCTCGCCCCGGAGCTCCCGAACCTCCACGCTGTCCAGACCCCAGGCCTGTCGGGTGGCGATGATGTGGTTCTTGAGGTAGGGCGTTTCCCGGGTCAGCTCCGTTGGAGCGACGAGAAAGTTCTGCATCGCCAGCGGGAAGAGGACCCGCCCGACCAGTCCCACAGCCACGTAGCCCGCGACGGCCCAGAGCCCGAACTGCGCCAGCCGTCCCCTCACCGCGCCGATCAGGACGACCACCGCGGCCACAACCGCCACAACTGCCGACACCCGCATTGCGGGTAGCCGGGCGTGCAGATCGGTGTAGCTGGCGCCGATCAGCGGACCGGTGGTCGAATAGAGCAGGCTCGGGATATCGACCAGCCACAGCTCCAGGGCGACGAGGATGAACAGCGCCGCCAGCAGGATGGCGATGTGGAGCCCTGCCGATGGCTCGATCCGGAGCCGCCGAGGGCTCGGGACCAGGTCGCCGCGGACCCCGTACACCGGTATGACAGCCAGGAGGGAGAGAGTCGTCAGGGTGAGCAGGAAGCCGAACCCGGTCGAAAGCGCCGGCAGCGTGAAGACGTAGAATCCGACGTCGCGCGAGAAGACCGGATCCGCGATGCCGAACGGCGTCCCGTAGATCGCTCGGAGCACCACTGGCCAGGCCGCCGTCAGGGCGGACCCGGCCACGAAGCCGAGGCCTAATGAGAGCGGCATACTCAGGCGGCGCAGGGCCACCGTGAGGTTGAGCCGGGGCGCCGACTCAGCGAGCTGGAGCAGAATCGGGTTGGCGACCAGGCCCCGTTGCGCGACCCGCAGATTCAGGTAGAGCACGCCGGCGGTCAGGCCACCCCCGAAGAGAAAGAGGAGACCGCGGGTGATCAGCGTCCGGGTGAAGACGACCTGGTAGCCGATCTCCCGGAACCACCACCAATCGGTGAGCAGCGTGCTCGAGCCGGGGAAGAAGACTACGAGCGCAACGGCGGCGGCGACGCCAAACACGAGGGCGAGCCGGCGCCGGGGTGCGGCGCTTTTCTGGGTCAGGAGTCTTGGCGGCATCTTGAGCCGGGCGAGGATGGTCCCGGCCGGCTACTCCGGTTTGCCCTTGGCAGTCGGGGGCAGGAGGCCGTTGAGCCGGAGGTAGATGGCGAGCTGGCTGTAATGATCCGCCCAGTCCTCGGCCGTCGCGAACATCGCCTCCGCTCGAGACACTTCACCCTCTCCGAAGAACGGCACCTTCGCGCTCAGATTCGAGTCGTTCACCTTGGCGAGCGCCGACTCGCAGAACTGGAATGTCTCACGGAGCCGGGCGACGAGGTCCTCCTTCGAGGCTCCCTCCGCGAGCTTCGAGCGCTTCGGCGCCTCGACTCCCCCGATCTTCGAGCAGAGGTAATCGTTCCCTCCGGACAGGTGCGCAATGACCTTCCCGAAGGTCATCTGTGCCGGGGTCGGCTTGAAGCCGTACTTGCCGGCCGGCATCTCCTCCGCCGCGGCAACGAGATTCTTTCCCTGGCGCTGCTCGATGGAGCGTAAGGCGTCTGAGACGGGCGTTGCGGGGTCCTGCGCCGCAGCCGTCGTCGTGAGGCACCAGACTGCAAGCGCTATGAGCTGAACCGGTGTCTTCATGGTCAGGAATCCAAGTGGGAGGTGAGCGTGGCGTGCGCCTCAACCTACAGCCAGCCCCGGCGTGCGCAACGCCCAAGCGAGTATGACGGCTGACGCACAAAAAGGCGACCCGCACCTCCCCGAAGAGAGATGCGGGCCGCCCGGCGCACTGATTACCCGGAGTCGGGGATTCACTTCCCCGTTCTTCTTCCCTCGGCGACCGCGAACTGGTGCGCTTACGGTTTAGCCTCGGGAGCTCCGGCTTCCATCCCCAAACGGTTTGCGGCTGTCTGGTTCATCAGTGCGAGCGCTGCAGGTCCGGCTGAATCGCGGATCAACCTCCTGCACGGCACATCGCGACGCCGCTGCGACGAGGGCAAGACACGCGATTGGTCTCGCCTATCCCGGTCGAGGTGATCAGCTCTCAATCGGGAGCGCCAACATAGGACGCGGTACGCAACCGCGCAAGACTCGAATATGTTATCCCCACGCTTGCACATTAATCACATTTCCACAGCGCGCAGCGTTAGCGGTCCGGAAAGAGTCGCTTCATTGCTTCCTGCGCCCGCTCCCTGAACTCCCGCACCCGTCCCTGGTCCCCGGCGTACGTGGCGAGCCC
>JBOHSC010000359.1:0-5183 GCA_050733115.1 Gemmatimonadales bacterium | reverse complement strand
CTGCCAGCTCTGCTCCCCGACGCTGTCCACCACGACGTCCACGCCCAGGCCGCCGGTGAGACGCCGGACCTCGGCGGGTACGTCGGCGGAGGAGTGATTGATCGTCTCCGCCGCTCCCTCCCGCCGTGCCACTTCGAGCTTCGCGTCGGATCCGCTGGTGACGATGGTCCTGGCACCGAGAAAAACGGCGACCTGGAGTGCCGCCATCGCCACGCCGCCGCCGATGCCCCAGATGAGCACGGTTTCACCCGCAAGGAGGCGAGCGCGGGTCGCCAGCATGCGCCAAGCGGTGAGCGTCGCCAGCGAGAACGCCGCCGCCTGCGCCCACGGCATCTTTTCAGGCACCGGCGCCAGGTTTTCCGAGGGAAGCACGATGTACTCGGCCGCGGTGCCGCCGCGGTGCTCGCCGAGGACCCGAAACTTCGAGCACAGCGATTCTTCGCCCGCGGCGCACGCGGCACACCGCCCGCAGGAGAGGCCGGGGTTGATCATGACGCGGTGCCCCGCCTTTACCCCCGAGACGCCCTGTCCGACGCTCTCGACCACCCCCGCCCCGTCGGAGCCCAGAACATGGGGAAAGGTGAGCTCGACTCCCGGACGTCCGTTGGCAACGAAGAGGTCGAGCCGATTGAGCGCCGCCGAGTGGATGCGAACCAGCGCCTCACCGGCGCCCGGCGGGGGTGGGAGCGCGACCTCACCCACACGCATATACTCGAGCCCGCCTCTTCCCGACAGGGTGAGCGCCTTCATGCCTTGCGATGCGGTCAGAAGGAGACGCTCAGAATCTGTTCCCCGGGCCGGATCGGAACCGGCGCGGGTACGCTGCCGGCGGCGAGGGGCTGCAGCACCAGGGCGATCTTCGTCTTCCCCTTGCCACCCTCGGCGAGCTTGCCAGCGGTGTAGGCGAGCCGGTTGCCGTCGCGCGAGACATCGAGACTCAGCACCGGCTGGTTGGTCTCGAGCACGGTCACCGGCTGCAGGGTGCCGCTCGCCAGCCGCTGGAGGCGGCTTCCTCCGCCCTTTTCGGTGGTGAAGATCAGATCGCCGTTCGGGAGGTAGCGCGGATTCGCCTCCCGGTCGGATCCCTTGGTCAATCGCCGCTGCCCGCTGCCGTCGAGCGCCATCAGATAGATCTTCGAGTTGCCGTCGCGGGTCGAGACGAAGGCGATCGTCGAGCCGTCGGGCGAAACGTCGGCGGAGCGGTTGCCACCGGCCGTGGTGAGCGCGCGATTGTCGGTTCCGTCCACGCGGATGCTGGCGAGCTGGGGGAGGCCGGTCTTGGGAGAGGCAGTGTAGATGATGCGCGCCCCATCGGGTGTCCAGGCCGGCTCGCCCTCGGTGCCGATGTCGGTCGTCAGCCGGCGGAGGTTCCGTCCGTCGGCGTCCATGACCCAGAGGTCGAACCCGCCCCCGCGATTGGAGCTCAGCGCGATGCGCGTCCGGTCGGGCGACGGCACCGCCTGAACGTTCGCCGCGCTGTCGGCGAGCAGCGGCACCAGCGAGTCGGGGCCCGCCGACCGCATCTGATAGATGCCGGGCGCTCCTCCCCTGTTCGACGCAACCAGGAGATCGGACGTCACGAACACCTCGGCGCCGGCCTTGCCGCCCCATGGCGCGGCGGCGATGACCGTGGTGTGGCCGGGACTCACGCCGGCGATCTCGCCGGTGGGAGATACCGTGGCCACCGCGGGCTTGTCGCTGGCCCACTCGAGCGACCCCGTTGGCCCGGCCGTCTTGCCCTGATCGTCGAGCAGTCGCGCCCCGAGGGTGGCACGATCGCCGGGGGCAAGACCCACACGGGAGCGATCGAGTCCCAGCACCCCAGGTACCACCTGAAGGTTCCAGACCACCGGCTCGAAGCCGCGGAGCCGCGCGCTGAGCGTCGTGACGCCTGCCGCCTTGGCGGTCACGGTGCTCTTGGACGAGTCGCGGCTAACGATGGAGGTATCGCCGACCTCCCAGACGATCCGCGCCTCGGGAATGGGCGTGGAGTCGGCGGCCTCGGCGTGAGCGGTGAACTTTCTGATTCCCTGCACCGGAATCAGAACGGCGCCGGGTGTCTGCCTAGGGGAGACGACGAGCGACTGCGGAATGGGGTGCACCAGCACCGGCGCCCGGCGTTCCTGGCCGAATCCAGCCACCACGATTTCCGTCTGCCCCGGATGCCGGGCGGTGACGATTCCAGTGGAATCGACCGAAGCCACTGCGGAGTCGGCGGAGGTCCAGCGAACGGCGCCATGGATTTCTCGCCCACCCTGAGACGGCACCAGCACGCGCAGCGTATCGGCATCATCCGGCGCGAGAACGAGACGGCCTTCGGAGAGCGCCACATCCGCAGGGGCTACTTCGACGGGTGCCGTGGCCATGAGACCGCTGGAGGTCGCCGCCTGAATGATGCTCTTGCCAGCGGCGATCGCGACGACGACTCCGTTCGAGTCCACCGAGGCGACTTCGGGCTTGAGCGACTTCCACGACACCTTGCCCACGGCCGCCGGGGTGCCGTCTTCCTTCAATCCCTGCGGGGCGATCGGCATGCTCTCGCCGGGCAGGAGCACGAGTGACCCGGGGTCGAGGGTCAGCACCGAGCCGGGAGGCGCCGCGCCGCGGCCGGATTCTTCTCCCCGCTCGCTGCCGGTGATCAGCACGGCGAGCGAGGCCCGGCGGCCGGGCACTCGCGCCTCGACCTTGGCAAGCCCCGGACTCACACCGACAACGGTGCCGTCGGGCCCTACCTTGGCTACCAGGGTGTCGGAGCTCCAGAAAGTGAACTTGGCGGCCTGGAGGAGGTTGCCCTGGCGGTCGTAGGCGGCGGCAAAGATGGTCTGCCGTTGCCCGACGCCGAGGGTCATCGTTTCGGGCGTAACCTGTAGCTCGGAGGCCGTTTGGGCCCGGGCCGGGGTAGATGCGGCGGCGGTGGCGGCGAGAATGATTGGGGCCAGGCGGCGCAGAGCCACCTGCCTTGGGGAACGCCGCAAGGTGCGGACAGATCCGAGTCGGAAGCGTGTCACGGGGTCGCCGGCAACGGGAAAAAGGGGGTCCAGGCTGGGGGTAATTATAGCGCGACCAAGGGCGGGTCGCACCAGTGTTTCGAGCCTTGCACAAGCTTCGAAGATGTGCAAGTTATATCCCATTCCCGCGCAGGGGCCCGCGCGCCCTACGACCAACGGCGGGTCACGCCGCACACCCGTTCGAAGGGAGAGATACATGGCGGACCTTCACTATATGGAAATGGGTTGGTCAGGCTCCGGATGGATGGACCCTCTTCCGACCGAGCGTGCTCCCCTCCCCGCGCCCACGCCGGCCGCTGCTCCCGCTGCGGCTCCCGCCACGGCCACCCGCACCCCGACGACGGCAGCCAAGCCGGCTCGGAAGGCCCCGAAGAAGGCGGTGAGGAAACCCGTCAAGAAGGCCCCGAAGAAGGCTCCGAAGAAGGCCGCCAGAAAGGCGCCGAGAAAAGCCGCCAAGAAGAAGCCTACCCGGAAGGTCGCCAAGAAAAAGCCGGCCAGGAAGGCCGCACGAAAGAAGCCGGCCAGAAAGGCTGCGCGGCGCCCTGCCAGAAAAGTCGCAAAGCAAGCGAAAAAGAGCCGCCGGCGGAGGTAAGCCCACGGGCCTCCGCTATTTACCGGCGTCCGCCCGCGCCAACGCCGCCGCACAGTTGATCAGCGCGATGTGGGTAAAGGCCTGGGGGAAGTTGCCCAGAAATTGCCCGGTGAGCGGATCGATTTCCTCGGAGTAGAGGCCCACGTGGTTGGCGTGCCTCAACATCCGCCGGAAGACCCGCTCGGCACGCTCGCGCTCGCCGATCATCGCCAGCGCTTGCGCAAGCCAGAAGGTGCAGATCGAGAAGGCCCCCTCTTCGCCTTCGATCCCGTCAGAATGGCGATAGCGGTACACCAGCTCGCCGTCGGCGCTCGTCAGCTCGCGGGCGATCGCCCTGACGGTGCTCTGCGACCGGTGGTGGCTCCAGGGGAGAAAGCGGACCATCGGGATGGCGAGTACCGCGGCATCGAGCGCGTCATCGCCATAGGCTTGCACGAACGACTGGTGCCGCTCGCTCCATCCCCGCTCCATGATCTCGGCATGCAGCGTTTCCCGCTCGGCGCGCCATCTGCCAGTGTCCGACTCGAGCGACAATTCCTCCGCCATCCGGATGCCCCGATCGAGCGCCACCCAACTCATCACCTTGCTGAAGACGTAGTGACGCGTCTCGCCCCGCACCTCCCAGATGCTGGAATCGGGGAGATGCCAGTTGTGGCTCACCCAATCGACCAGCCCCCGCAATACCCGCCAGGTACCTTCGGTCATTTCGTGATTCCGGCGCCAGATATCGGCCGTCTCGAGCACCTCGCCGTAGACGTCGAGCTGGAGCTGATTGACCGCACCATTGCCCACTCGTACCGGGCGGGAGCCGAGATAGCCGGAGAGGTGATCAAGCTGGCGCTCGACCAGATCGCGCCGGCCGTCGATGCCGTACATGATCTGGAGGTGGCCGCCACCCTCGTGGCGGCAGACCCGCTTGAGAAAGCGCATGAAGGCGTCGGCTTCGCGGTGGTGGCCAACGGCGTCGAGGGCAGCGAGGGTAAACGCGGCATCTCGCAGCCAGACGAAGCGATAGTCCCAGTTCCGCACGCCGCCCACTGTCTCGGGCAGCGACGTGGTCGGCGCAGCGATGATCGCCCCGGTCTCGACGTGAGTGAGAAGCTTCAGTGCCAGCGCCGAGCGCTTGACGATGCCACGAAACGGCCCGCTGTACCGCACCCCGGCGGCCCATCGGGCCCAGAACGCGGCGGTGATGTCGAGCTTCCGATTGCTTTCGTAGCGATCCACCGGATGGATGTCGTCGTCATCGTAACGGAGGACGAGCCATCGCTCCTCGCCTTTCTCGACGTCGAACTGGGAGGTGGCGATGGACTGCTCGACGACCCACTGGAACGGCTGCGCGCTCGAGAGTGTGAGGACCTGGTCGGTACGGTCGGTGGCGAAGACCCCTGCGCGCAGCAGCTCGAGGCGGGTGGTCCGCGCGCCGTATTCGAAGCGCGGCATGAAGACGATCTGCATGGGCACCCGGCCGCGGGTGCAGCGGATCTGCCGGTGGATCTCGGGATGGGGGCCCGAAGGGCGTCCGTCCTCGTCGACCGGCATGAAGTCGGTGAGGACGACCACGCCCTCGGGAGTGCGAAAGG
>JBOHSC010000358.1:0-8739 GCA_050733115.1 Gemmatimonadales bacterium | reverse complement strand
CCCCCCAGTCACTCTTCCCCCGATACGCCCGCCGCCGGTCGAGCTGCCAGATCGATCGTGCGCTCACCAGCCCATCTCCCACGAAATTGTCGGCGTCGGCAAGTGCCTCCGCCATACTCGCCGTCTTGGCGCTCGCGTTGTCGGCGTAGTGCAGCACCTCCGCCTCGAGCGTCATCGGCGGCACCGCGGCACCGAATTCGAGCTTGCCATGATGCGAGGCAACGAGGTGGTGCAGCAACAGGAGCTCCCGCTCGGTACAGGGCGCCTCCTCTTCCTCTCCGAGGCGGCGGTCGAGCATCAGGATGCCGAGTGTGACGTGGCCGAGCAGCGAGCCGGCCTCGGTGTGCTCGAAGACGCCTTGCCATGAGTAGGCGTCGAGCTTTCCTATGTCGTGCAGCAGTGCGCCCGCGAGTACCAGTTCGAGATCGGCATGGCAGACCTTGCCGATGACGCGGCCGATCGTTGCAACTTCGCATGTGTGCTTGAGAAGGCCGCCGAGCTCGGCGTGGTGACCCTGCACACTCGCGGGGCACTCCTCGTAGCGATTCCGGAAGTCGGGGTCGTCGTAGAAGAGACTGATGATGCGGGCGAGCCGCGGCCGGCCGATCTCGCTCCGCCACCGGTCGAGCGTGTCCCAGTAGAGCTTCACATCGGGCACCGCGGGGAGAAGCTGGCGCCAGTCTACCGAGCCGCGTGGCAGCACCCGGATGGAGCTCACCTTGAGCTGGCGCCTGGCGTTGTGCTGGCCCACCTCGGCGATCACCTGCGCCACGTCACCCCGCTTGATGCCGGCGATGCGGGGCTGGTCTTCCGCCCAGAACGGGGCGCTGGGGAGCTGGCCGTTGCAGTTGCCGAGGGTGATAGTGGTAAACCAGCCCTTGGAGGTCTCGCGCTGCTCGATTTCCAGAACCAGAAGTGGATCCTGGATGCGGTCGCCCACGACGAGCAGTTTCAGGTCAGGCGGAGCCGGCATGCGCACTCGAAGGTGGAGGTCGGAGGACAAGTATACTGGGCGCGCGATTACCTTCCAGACCATGCGCCCCATGCACTTGCTTGTTCTGGAGCGTGATGCCGCACGGCGCGACTGGCTCATCGGCCTGTTGCGCGGGGCGGGGCATCAGGCCGCCGCCGCTCCCGATGCTCCTGCCGCGGCAATGGCGATCGGTGTGCCGGGCTTCGATACGCTCGTACTCGATCTGGGCTTTCCCGATCTCGATCTGGGCCTCCTGCGCCAGGCTATTGTGCCGGCCGAACCCGGCGAGCCCGACTCGCTGGACGCGGCCGAACGGCGGCACATTGCCTTCACTCTCCGCCACACAAACGGTAACAAGCGACGGGCCGCCATGCTGCTCGGCATTTCGCGGTCGACTCTCCTCAACAAGGTGAGGAAGTATGGGCTGATCGTGGCGCTGGGCTTGCTCGCGGCTCCGCGGCCGGCGCTGGCCCTGCAGGCGACCCCGATTCGCTCGGGGCAGGTGCATGGCGGCACGCTCAGCTTCGATGGCCACGCCACCGCCGGAGATTTTGTCGGCACCACCTCGGCGGTGTCGGGAGAGATGACCGGTGCCGATAGCCTGAGCGGAGTGCGCGGTTGGGTGGAGGCGCCGGTGAAGTCGCTCGATACCAGCAACGACCACCGCGACCGCGACCTCAACAAATCGATGGAGTCGGATCAATATCCGGTCATCCGATTCGAGCTCACCGGCATCTCGGCGCCGGTAACCGCAGGGGACAGCGTCACCGTCGCGCTCGCCGGCAGGATGATCATTCATGGGGTGACGCGTGATGTGACCCTGCCGGCGGTGATTCGCATTGGACCGGAGGAAATGCGCGTACGCACCGACTTCCCGCTGAACCTCAAGGATTACAAGATCGGCGGGCTGAGCAAGATGCTGGGTATGCTGAAGATGCATGAGCTGATCGAGGTCCATGTGGATCTCGGATTCGTGCCCCGGTAGAACCGCCCGGATCCGGACCGGCCTCCGGGCCGACATGCCGCACGCGGGGCCGTCGCCTCCGCACCACCTTCCGCTCTATTTCATCGAACTCGCAATCGTCCGAGCCTCGACACAACGACGGTTCTGGCGGCGGCCCCCCGGCTGAGGGTAAACGACGCGTTGGAGACTCCGGTGGTGATACCGACCGGTGAGAAGGTGAGCCGCTTCGATCCTCCCGCCAGCTCGACCCCGCGAGAGGTTGGACCCGCCTCCTCCCAGCCCACATCGGGCTCCGAAGCTGCGTGGATGGTCAGGGATTCGGGGCCTATGGAAAGCACTACCGGGGTGCTCTGGAGTATGGCTGTAATCCGGGCCCGCCGATGGGCCGAGACGAGCCTCCGGACTTCCTCGTCGACCATCAAGTGATCCCTGAGCGAGCTGAGCCTCGGAAGGGCGATCCCGAGAAGCAGCCCAGAGACGGCGATGGCGAGGAGTAACTCCAATAACGACATCCCGCGACGCATGGGCCGAGGATAGTGGGTGAACTGCCAAGTGTCACGATCCTTTACACGCCGGAACCGTCAAAAAACTGCACGCCCTTGCCTGGCCGAGGTTCGTGGGCCATACTAGCTCTGTCCCCCACCTCTTACTGGCGGAAGGATCGAACGCTGTTTACGGCCCAGCAACTCTTCGGTGAGTACGAACAAGGTGCGAACGTTCTGACGTTCGGCGCCTTCCTCGACCGTGCTTGCCTCGAGCGTGCCCGTGAGCGGGACCTCACGGCGCGGCTCGCCCTTGGCGGCTATGTCGTCTGTCGCCTGGTGGGCAGCATGTTCACCCGCGACGGCTCGGCCGAGTCGGAAGAGGCCTTTACCTGGCAGCTCGACGCCGTCCGCCGTCATCTTCGGTCCCTCCCCGGCGACACTCCTGAAGCGGCACACCTCTCCGGCATCGTCCAGGAAGTCTCCTCGATTCCCGAGCCGACCGCCGGGCTCCGGCTCAGCCTGACCGCCTACGCGTACTTCCTGGAGCACGAGGGGCGGCTGGAGGAGGCACTCGAGGTTCTCGGAATCGCCACGCGCACTCACGGCCATTCGATTCCGCCGGCCGACTTTGCCGCGGTTTCGCTCTTCGCGGCGCGGCTCAACCGGTTGCTGGCCCGCTGGGGAGTGGCGACGAACTGCTACCTCGCCGCCGAGAAAGCGGCGCAGAAGGCCGGCGATCGCATGATGCAGCTGCGAGCGCGGCTCGGTGGGGGCGCGGTGGCGCGCGGCATGGGCAACCTCCCGATGGCGCGCGCCATCGGCGAAGAGGTGGCGCTGGCCGCTTCCGAGGCAAAGCTGCCTGAGATGCAGGCGCTGGCCTATACCGATCTCGGCGCCGTCTATTCCGTCGAGGGCAAGAAGGTGGAGTGCGTGCAGGCCAACTATCAGGCGTTCCAGCTCACCGAGGATCCGCTCCAGCGGATGCGCATTCTCGGCGAGATCGGGGTGGGTCTGGTGGAGCTCGGCGTGTACGACATCGCCCGCGTCGCGTTCGAGATCGTCCTCGTGTCGAAGACGAGCTTCCTGGTTCGCACGAACGCGATGCTCGAGCTCATGGAGATGGAATCGAGCGTGGGAAACCGCATGGCGTTCGAGCGGCGGCGCGTGGAGGCCGAGGGCCTCGTCGAGCGCATGCCGCCGAGCATGCTCGCCGACTTTCACTTCAAGGCAGGGGTGGGTCTGGCCCGGTTCGGGCAGCTTGGCCGCGCGCGCACCCTGCTCAAGGCCGGCATGGGCCTCAGTGAGACCCACCGGCTCAACGCCTGGTACTTCCGATTCGATCGCATGCTGGCGGAGATCACCGCGGGCGAGCCCCGTGAGCCCGAACTCGCCCCTGATTCAGCCTGGAGCAGTTCTCCAGTGCTGAAGGAGGTGGCGGTCGGGCTCCGCGAGTACGCCTCTTTGACCAGCTAGCTCACTGGCAGAACACCAGCGAACAGGCTTGCCGGACCGCAAGGGTTATGGCTTGGGACCGTTGTTGGCGCCCTGACCCTCGAACGACGGTGCCGTCTGATCGGACGGCCCGGTCGCGTCGTTGCGAGTGCAGGCGGCGGAGGTGAGCGTGGCGAGCGCCAACGACGCCAGGACGATCCACTTGGTGGTGGGACGGGACATGGGGACACCCTTTCAGTTTAATGGTTACGGCGGAGGGGGACTCGCCAATCTGGGGGCCAACGCCACAGGTTATTAGGGCCTTTTTGCGACAAATAGGGGCCGATTTGCGACATCTGCTTCTCGCCGCCGTCCCTGCCGATCGCCTTTTCAGGCTTCGAACACTCGATCCCGACCGTTTCGGGTGGGAGTCGGTCAACACTTGGCCCGAAGCGGTGGACGTCATCCGCGCGAAGCCGGTGGACATGGCCGTCGTCGATCCGCTGCTGGGTGGGGGCGGTCCGCGTCCGCATGGAATCGAGCGCCTGCGCCAATTCTTCCCCTCCCTCCCATTGCTGGTCTACACCGAGCTGGCCCCGGCTACAGCCGGGGTGCTGCTGGAGCTGGGGCGGGCCGGAATCCGCCGGGTGGTGGTGCACCGGTTCGAGGACGCTCCGGGGGCGCTCCGGCATGCGCTGCTGGCCGAGCTCGAGCACAGCGCCTCCCAGCAGGTTATCCAGGCGCTGTCCGAGATCCTCCGCGACCTGCCATCGGAGCTGCGCCAGGCCCTCGAGGCCATGCTCCACGCGCCCGGTGACGGCCCAAGCGTCACCGCGCTCGCCGAGCGGGCCCAACTGACCCGCCGGACGTGCGAGCGGTGGTTCACGAAGGTGGGCCTGCCGTCGCCCCGGGTCGTAATGGTTCTGACCCGGCTGCTCTATGCGCACCGGCTTCTTCTCGATCCGGGCTATACCGTGGAGGATGTCGCCTTGAAGCTGGGTTACAGCAAAACGAAGACGCTACAGATGCACTTACGGGCCGTCTTCGGGCTTACCGCGGGCGAGTTGCGTGTTTCTCTTTCCACCTATGATGCACTGGCAGCCGTGACGAGCCGATACTTCACACCTCTTCATCAGGCAGCCTCTTGAGCGCACGGATTCTGATCATCGACGACGAGCCCGCCCTCAGGCGCACGCTGGAGCGCGCGCTGAAGAGTCTTCATTTTCAGGTGGTCTCGGCGGGCGACCCTCACCTGGCGTACGCGATGCTCGACGAGGTCGACGTCGACCTCGTCCTGCTCGATCTTCATCTTCCGCAGATTTCGGGGGATGCGCTGTTTCTGGCGCTGGTACGCCGCTGGCCGCGGCTCCGCGCTCGCGTCATCCTCATGACCGGCGACACCTTCGCCGAGAAGGACCATTGGCCTCAGGAGCTCCTGAGTTGTCCGATACTGCTCAAGCCGTTCACACTGGAGACGTTGGGGAACGCGGTGCGAGCGGCACTGGCGGCGGCGGCGGCCTTGGAGGAGGGGAAGCGGGCGAGCAACGGTCACGGGTGACCGCCGGCGCGACGCACGCCGCTCCATCAGACCCGCTTTCCGTTCTGCGGGAATACCGATCGCTCGCTCCCTGGGGACTGCGGGACCTCGCCGCCCTTGCCGGGGGCATACTCGACGCCTCGGGTGTGGTGCCGGTAAACGCCGCGGCGCGGGCGCTCCCGAGTGAGCGCACCATCCGTTTCTACGTAGCCCGTGGCTTGGTCAACCCGCCCGACGGCCGGGGCACCGCCGCGGTCTACTCCTACCGCCATCTTCTCCAGATCCTCGCGATCAAGCTGCGCCAGATGGAAGGCGCCACCCTCGGCGCCATGACCCGCGAGTTCGCCGAGCTCACGGGTGATCTGATCGAGCGTCGGGTCGCCGGCGTCCTCGGTGCCGGGCTGCCGCGTCCCGATCGCCTGCCGCTCCTCCAGACCCCGGGCACCGGCCGCGGCCGCGTCGGTCGCGCGGTGCTCGGCTGGCTCTCGCCGGTCGAAGGGGCCGGAGCGGGAACGGTCTGCCGCCGGGTCAGCGTGACCCCCGGCGTCGAAGTGCTCATCGACGAACAGCACCCCGTCATCCGCCTCAACGGCGACACCGCCGCGATTGCCGAGGCGTTCCGCAAGGCCCTCACGGGACTCGTTTCGCCATAACCCACGCCGCCACAAGGACTCCTCTGCCATGGCCGCGCTCATTCTCCTCGTTGTCGTAGTCGCCATCGTCCTCTGGATGATCGGCGCCTACAACAGACTCATCTCGCTCAGGAACCAGGTGGCAAACGCCTGGAAGCAGATCGACGTACAGCTCAAGCGCCGGCACGACCTGATCCCGAATCTGGTCAACACCGTGAAGGGTGCGATGAACTTCGAGCGCACGACGCTCGAGGCGGTCATCAGCGCGCGCAACAAGGCGGTGAATGCCACCGGGGTGCAGGAGACGGCGAAGGCGGAAGGGGAGTTGAGCCAGGCTCTCGGCCGGCTGTTCGCGCTCACCGAGGCGTATCCCGATCTCAAGGCCACCGGAAACGTGGCGCAGCTCCAGGAGGAGCTGACGAGCACGGAGAACAAGATCGGGTTCGCGCGCCAACTCTACAACGACACGGCCACGCAGTACAACACGGCGCAGGCGACGTTTCCCACCATGCTCGTCGCCGGGATCGCCAAGGCCTCGCCGGCCGATCTCTGGGAGATTCAGGAGCCCTCCGAGCGGTCGGTGCCGACGGTGGATCTGTCGCTCGACAAACCCGCTCCGTGAGCGAAGACGCCAACCTCTTCGCCCAACAGGAAACCAACCGCCGCCGCTCCGCCTGGCTCGTCGCAGGCTTCATCGTCTTCTTCGCCTGGGTCGGGTTCGGCGGCGACCTGGCGCTGGGCCTGCTCACCGCACACGGCCCGCCGGACGCCTACCACCACGTCGTGCCCGTCATCGGCATCGTCACCACCCTCGCGGCCGCCTCCATCTGCTGGTACTCCTGGCGCTTCGGCGCACAGCGGGTGCTCTGGTCCACCGGGGCGCGGGAGATCACCGACCCGGCGACTCCGGAGGAGCGCCAGCTCGTGAACGTCGTCGAGGAAATGGCGATTGCGTCGGGACAGCCGAAGCCGCGCGTCTGGATCGTGCCCGACGATGATCCGAACGCCTTCGCGACCGGGCGCGACGCGGCCACGGCGAGCGTGGCGGTGACCGAGGGGCTGCTGCGCACCCTCTCGCGCGACGAGTTGCAGGGGGTCATCGCGCACGAGATGGCGCATGTGCGCAACCTCGATATCAGACTCATGACCCTTCTGGCGGGGATGGTGGGAGCGATCGCGCTGATGTCGGACGGGCTGGGACGAATACTGCGGGGGAGCCGGGTGGGGGGCAGAGGGCTCTCGACGGGGTCGGGAAGCCGCGGACCCGGGAAGGGCGGCAACCCTCTCGCGATCGTAGTGATGGTCCTCTGGCTGCTCACGCTGGTGCTGGCGCCGATCATCTCACGGATACTCGCGATGGCGGTGAGCCGGAAGCGCGAATATCTCGCCGACGCCACCGGGGCTCAGCTCACCCGGAATCCGATGGCGCTTGCCTCTGCGCTCGAAAAGCTGGAGGCGGCGTCGGCGCCGACGCAGGCCATCAAGAGTGGCGCGGCCCATCTGTGCATCGTCGATCCGGCACCGGGACCGCTGTCCAACAAGGTCGGCTTTCTGGCCGATACCTTCGCCTCGCATCCGCCCATCCGCCAGCGGATCACGCGCCTGCAGGCCATGGCGTACGGCGGGGCTCCCGCTACGGTACCGTTACCCCTTCCCTGAATCCCACGCGAGCGAATTTTTCCCAGCCGGTCTTTCCGCGCCACGCATCCCAGAGTCCCCGCAGTCGCCAGTAGAGGGTCAACTGACGGAAGCCGAAATTCTCCAGCACCGCGTAGCCCAGCAGAATGAAGACTTCCTTCCACCCGCCGAACGGCAGTAGGCGGCGCTGAAACCGATCGGCGAGACCGGCCCGGAACCGCCACGCCCCGACCAGCACGGCGGCCACATTCACGAGTATGCCATAGCCGAGCGAGGCAAGGAGGAAGGCCCAGAGAAAGGCGGGGTCGAGCACTGGTGCCCCTCCCGTCTTCTCGACGACGAAGAGAAAGAGCACCAGGGCGTAGCCCGCGACCTCAACGAGGGGTCCGAGGTACTCGAAGAGCCAGAACGCAGGGAGCGCGAACCACCCGATCCGGCCGAATGGGTGCCGGCCAAGCATGGCGCGGTGATAACGCAGGGACTCTCTGAGCCCCCGATACCAGCGGCCGCGCTGCTTGCGGAGTGATTCGAGCGTCTCGGGCACTTCGGTCCACGCGACCGGGTGGGGGAGGAACGCGATCCGCCGGTCGAGCCGCTTGTCGCGGACGAACCGGTGCAGCCGGACCACGACCTCCATGTCCTCACACACGGTGCCGGCATCCGTCCCCACGTATTCCTCGACGATCCGGTGCCGCACGAACGGCGTCAGATACCCGCCGGCCCTGATCAGGATCGCCTTCTCGAAGACGGCGAAGACGCCGCTCAGGATCAGCACCGACTCGAGCCGATCGAGGCCGGTGCGCCCGGTAGTGAACGACCGGAGATACTCGACCATCTGGAACCGCGCGAGGGGGCGTGCCGGCAGTCCCACCCCGACGACGCGGCTCCCTCGGATAGTGCACCCGTTGGCGATCGCGACCTGCCCGCCGACCGCGACCACGCGCGGATCCTCCTGGATCACCCGCATCAATTCCTTGAGCGCGTGCTCGTCCAGGATCGAGTCGGCATCGAGCGAGACGATGTACGGAGCGGTGGAGGCGTTGATGCCGGCGTTGAGCGCGTCGGCCTTGCCGCCGTTC
>JBOHSC010000357.1:0-4350 GCA_050733115.1 Gemmatimonadales bacterium | reverse complement strand
ACGCCGAGGCGGGCGCACTCATCGACCGCGGTGGCGCGCACCACCGCGTGGGGGCTGCCGAGTCCGGCGATTACCACTCGCCGCGCCCCCTCGCTGCCATGGCGGGCGAGCGCCCTGAGCGCCGCTGCGCGCACCTCCGGCTCGGGATCGCTTCGCTCGGCCTCGATCGCGGTCGTGGTGGCCAGCGGGACCCGGAACCTCGCGAGAATGTCGAGCGCCTCCGCGCGGAGGGATCGATCGGGATCGGACAGCGCGGCTTCCGCGATCTCGGGTGCAAGGTCGTGGCGGCCGGCGTACCGAAGGGCCCGGAGCATTGCCTGGCGCGCCGGTTCCATCGGCGCCAGCAGCAGCCCCGCGATGAGTTCCCGCGCCCCGCTGGAGGGGAACTTGGCGAGTGTCGCGGCGGCCGCCTCGGCATTCTCACCGCTCCGGACCACCCCAGCGAGAGTGACCGCCGATCCCAGCCGCTCGAGGGTCACCGCGGCGCGTCCACGGATTTCGGCGTCTTCGCTGTCCAGCGCCACAATCAACGGTCGCTCGGCCGGCGGCCCGATCCGCTCGAGCGCCTCGACGCTGCGCACACGGACCCACCATGCCGGATCGCCGAGTGCGTGCACGAGGCGGTCGGTGACGTCGCTGTCGCCAAAACCGCCCAACGCATTCGCGATGCGCGCGCGCACGAACGGGGCGGGGTCGGCGAGCATGCGATCGAGCAGCGGACCGACGGCGCGTCGGTCGCCCAGGCGGCCGAGCGCGGTGGCGCTCTTTGCGCGCACTTCGTCATCGGGGTCGTCGAGGCCGCGGAGCAGGGTGGGGAAGGCGGTGGCGGCGCGAAGCTCGCCGAAGACGTTGGCCGCCCAGGCGCGAGCGCGGGCGGGCGCGCCGCGGTCGAGCGAGGCGAGGAGCGGATCGATCGTCACCTCTCCATGGCGCACCAGGATGTCGGCGATGTGCGGTGCGAGCCACGCGTCTGCAGTCTCCAGTGCAGCGACGAGCGGCTGGACCGAGCGGCTGTCGCCGATCCGGGCGAGGGCGCGGAGGGCGATGTCTCGCACGTCGGAATCCTCGACGCGGGTGGCGCGAACGGTGTCCAGCAGCGCGGGAATCGCCTTGGCGTTGCCCACACGGCCGAGCAGCTCCGCCGCGAGCGCGCGTGCCCTCCACCGGCGCGCGTTTCGGAGTCGCTCCGCGTACTTGTCGATGAGACCCAGGTGATCGTACGCCTCGAGGAGCCAAGCGGGACGATTGGTGCTCCGGCGCGCCTGTTCCTCGAGCGCCGCCTCGAGGGCATCGAGGTCCTGCAGCACGTCCGGACGATGGATCTCGCTGTCGAGCGCCTCCCGCTCGCCCGACGCGAGCTCCGCGACGAGCTTCCGGTAGAGGCCCTTCCGTCGATCGAGGCGGCGCTCGTACCAGTTGAGGTAGGCGGTGTAGCACAACCAGGCGAGAATGGAGAGGAGGGTGACTCCCGCCATCGTCCCGGCCACGATGAGGATCAGCGTCAGCGAGATCACCGATCAGGTCTGGGGGTCATCGAGGAAGACGAGCGCCTGCCGGCGCGTGACGACGGCCTCGAGGGCACGGTGGATGGAGGGGTCTATCGCTGTGCCCACCAGATCGCGCATGCGCTCGACGGCCACCTCCGGCGGCATTTTCTCCTGGTAGGGACGTGCAGTGGTCAGGGCGTCGAAGATCTCGACCACCCCGATGATCCGGGCGCCGAGTGGGATGGCATCTCCCGCCAGCCGGTCAGGGTAGCCGAATCCGTCCCAGCGCTCGTGGTGGCTCCGCACGTAGGCGATGACGTTGCGCAGGTGGACCAGAGGCGCCAGAATCTGTGAGCCGACGAGGGTGTGCTGCTTGACGTGCTCGTACTCCTCGTCGGTGAGCGGGCCCTGCTTGTTCAGCACCTCTTCCCGGATGCCGATCTTGCCGATGTCGTGCAGGCGGCCCGCGGTGCGAACCGTCTCCACGTCCTCGTCGGGACAGGCGAGCTGTGCCGCCACCATGGCCGAGAGATCGGCCACACGTGCGGAATGGCCCCGGAGGTAGGGGTCCTTGGCCTCGAGTGCGTTGACGAGGGCCTCGAGCGTGGCCACCGAGATCCGCTCCTGCGTCACCTGCTCCAGCCTCCGCTCCGCCACACGCTGTGCCACCTCTTCCTTCAGCCAGCGGTTGATCTGTTGTCCCTCGAGCATGCTCTGGCGGCGCTGGAGCGCGGAGGTGACCGCGCGGCCGAGGTGCGAGAGATCGATCGGCTTGATCAAGTAGTCGAGCGCGCCGCGCTGCATGCACAAGGCGGCAGTGGAGGCATCGTTGACCGCGGTGAGCATGAGAAGCGCAATGGTGGGCTCGAGCTCGATGATTCGAGGAACGAGATCGATGCCGCTGGTCCCGGGGAGGTTCACGTCCAGGATCATGGCCATGATCTTCTGCCGGTGGAGGATGCTGAGTGCCTCCTCGCCGGTGGAAGCGACGGTCACCTCGAAGCCCTGTTGGGCGAGATACTTGCGGACCGCGTTGCGGATCGGCTCTTCGTCGTCCACTACGAGGAGGGTGACGGGGCCATCCTTCAGGGACACGCAGGGTCCTCCAGGGGAGGCGGTGACCGTCCTCGCTTGCGATTCGTGGGTAATTCGTCAAGGTAGGACCCGAAATCGGGTCGGTCAATCACCCGACGAAATCCACCTCCACCCGTTCGGGGATGAGGCCGGCACGGTGTCCGCGGTCAAGGAGCTCCTGGACCGCCTTGCGCCCCCTGGGACCGTAGTCCACCGTCCACTGATTCACGTACATTCCCACGAAGGTGTCGGTTCGTTCCTCGCCGATTCCCCGGTTGTATCGGCTCGCGTGGGCCAGGGCGGGAGCGCGGTGCTCCAGGGCGTAGACGATGCTGGCGCGAAGGTCCCGGCCGATCTGCTGAATGATTGCGTCGCCGAGGTCCCGCCGCACGGCGTTGCCGCCCAGCGGGAGGGGGAGACCGGTGTCCTCAAGCCACCAGGCTCCGAGATCGGCCCAGAGCTGGAGGCCGGCGTCGGCGTAGGTGAGCTGGCCCTCGTGGATGAGGAGCCCGACGTCCACCTCGCCGGCGTGGACGGCGTCCTCGATCCGGTCGAACGGCACGACGACTTCCCTGAAGTCGGGCTGGAAAAGCTTGAGTGCGAGGTAGGCGGTGGTGAGCAGACCGGGGACCGCCACCCGGCACCCGCGCAGTGCGGCACGCGCATCGTCCGGGCGGGGGAGTTTCGAGACCAGGCGCGGCCCGTAGCCGTCACCCATCGAAGAACCAGACCCGAGGAGGGCATAGTCCCGCCAGATGTATCCGTACGCGTGTATGGAGACGGCGGTCACCTCGAGCTCTGCACGGCGGGCGCGCTGGTTCAGCGACTCGATGTCCGAGAGCTCGTGGACGTAGCGGAGGTGGCCGGTATCGATCTTCCCCTCGGCGAGCGCGTAGAACATGAACGCGTCGTCGGAGTCGGGGCTGTGGGCGACGCGGATGGTGCGGGGAGAATCGGACATCGGAACCCTGAAGATTGAGAAGCGAAAAGAGGGAAAAGGGAACGGAGAAGAGAACGGTTCATCGTTCTCCCTTCTCCGCCTCCTTCTTGAACTCCGCGATGGCCGGCTCGTGCTCCTGATACTCCACCCGGTTGGACTTCATCTCGGCGTCGTAGTGTGCCAGGAAGTCGCGCTGGGCACGGGCGAGCGCGGCGGAGTCGTTCTGGAGCCGCGCGGCTTCTCCCCGTACGACGTAGCCGAACAGATGAGCCGGCACCGCCGCCAGGATCGTATCGGCCAGCGCCATGGCGCCCGGCGCATCGCCGCCCTGAAGGTGCAGGACCGCGGCGTGGTAGCGCGCGTCGACGTCCGCCGAGTCGAGCTGGGCGTAGGCGCCGAGCGCCATCGGCAGGAATCGCTGGATCTGGACAGTGTCGCCTTGATCGGCTGCCTGCATGATGCGGTTGAACAGTCGGTCGAAACGGTCACGGGGGGTCATCCGGCTGATGTCCGGAGCGGGCCCCGACGGCCCGCCGGGCGCTCCGGAACCAGCGGCCCCGGCATTGGCCATGTCGGGCGCGGCGGGGGCGGCCACGCCCTTCATCACCTTGAGGGCGATGGCGCCGAGGAGAAGCACACAGAGGACGGCTGCCACGATCCACGCCGTGCGCTCGGCACCGGCGGGCCGGGGCTGAGCGCCTGCCGGGCTGGCGAGAGGGACGGCGTGCCCGCAGCGGTGGCAGAACCGGGCCTGGGCCGAAAGGCGGGCCTGGCAGGCCGGGCAGCTCCGGGGGGCCAGGGTGGTGCCGCAACCGCTGCAGAAGTTGCCGGTGGCGGGGAGGCCGCAGG
>JBOHSC010000356.1:0-5853 GCA_050733115.1 Gemmatimonadales bacterium | reverse complement strand
CTTGCCCGAGCCGTTCGGGCCCATGATCGCGTGCACTTCGCCGGTGTTGACGCTGAGGTCGACGCCACGGAGGATCGACTTGCCGTCGACGCGGACATGGAGATTGCTGACTTCCAACATGGTTGAGTCTCCCGGCGATCCCTTCAGCCGATGCTCCCCTCGAGGCTGACGCCAAGGAGCTTCTGCGCTTCGACCGCGAACTCCATCGGCAGCTCCTTGAACACCTCTTTGCAGAAGCCGTTCACGATCATCGAGATGGCGTTCTCGGTGTTGAGGCCGCGCTGCTTCAGGTAGAAGATCTGGTCCTCCCCGATCTTCGAGGTCGAGGCCTCGTGCTCGGTGGACGAGGACGAGTTTTGGACGTCGATGTACGGGAAGGTGTGCGCGCCGCACCGGTTGCCGATCAGCATGGAATCGCACTGGGTATAATTGCGCGCCCCCTCGGCCCTCGGGAGCACTTTCACCAGCCCCCGATAGCTGTTCTGCCCCCGTCCGGCCGAGATGCCCTTGGAGACGATGGTGCTCCGCGTGTTCTTCCCGATGTGCAGCATCTTGGTGCCGGTGTCCGCCTGCTGGCGGCCGTTCACCACCGCGACCGAGTAGAACTCGCCCACCGAGTTGTCCCCCTGCAGAATGACGCTGGGGTACTTCCAGGTGATGGCCGAGCCGGTCTCGACCTGGGTCCAGCTGATCTTGGCGTTGGCGCCGGCGCACTTGCCACGCTTGGTCACGAAGTTGAAGATCCCGCCCCGTCCCTCCTCGTCGCCGGCATACCAGTTCTGGACGGTCGAGTACTTGATCGTGGCGCCTTCGAGGGCCACGAGCTCGACCACCGCCGCGTGCAGCTGGTTCTCGTCCCGCTTGGGCGCCGTGCAGCCCTCGAGGTAGCTGACGGACTCGCCCTCGTCTGCGATGATGAGGGTCCGCTCGAACTGCCCCGTCTCGGCCGAATTGATCCGGAAGTAGGTGGACAGTTCCATCGGACACTTGACGCCCTTCGGCACGTAGACGAACGAGCCATCGCTGAACACCGCGGCGTTGAGTGCGGCGAAGAAATTGTCACTGGCCGGCACCACCGAGCCCAGGTACTTCTGCACCAGATCCGGGTGCTCGCGAACCGCTTCGCCGAACGAGCAGAACACGATGCCCTGCTCGGCCAGCTTGGCCTTGTAGGTGGTGCCGACCGACACGCTGTCGAAGATGGCGTCCACGGCCACACCGGCCAGCAGCTTCTGCTCGCTCAGGGGAATGCCGAGCTTGGTGTAGGTTTCGAGCAGCTTGGGATCCACCTCGTCGAGGCTCCCGAGCGGCTTGCTGGTCCGCGGTGCCGAGTAGTACCTGATGGCCTGATAATCCACCGGCGGATACGTGATGTTCGGCCAGGCATGAGGCTCGGTCATCTTCTGCCAGCCGCGGAACGCCTTGAGCCGCCACTCGAGCAGCCAGTCGGGCTCCTGCTTCTTGGCAGAGATGAGCCGGATGGTGTCCTCGTTCAACCCCTTCGGCGCGACATCGGACTCGATGTCGGTGACGAAGCCGTATTTGTATTCCTTGGTGACCAGGCTCTCGACGGACGAGCTCATGCGTTCTCCTGAGCAGAACTGAAGCGCACGTGGTATTCGCAGCTGCTGCACCCGTGGAGGATGTGCCCGCGCCGTTCGACCTCGGCGCCGACGACCTCCGCCACGAAGCGTGCCTCGGCCGCGCACAGCTCCGGAAACCGCTCCGCGACCGCGGGGATGGCACAATTGTGCTCGGTCAAGGTGCCATCGGCCGAGCCGGCGCGCACTTCCGCCATATAGCCCTCATCCGACAGCACACGCCCGAGGGCCTCGAGCCGCTCGGCGGGCGAGCAACCGGCCAGCTCGGTGTTGAGCCGGCGGGCGAGCTCGGCGAAATGCGATTCCAGTAAGGCGACCGCGGCCTCCCGCCCGTCTCGCTGAACCATCTGGTCCAGCAGGGTGGTGAGCGTTTCCTGGTAGCGGCGTGGAAAGAGCGACTCGCCGGCCGGTGTGAGACCGTAGGCGAAGGCCGGAGCCCCGACACCTCGGTTCTCCCGCTCATACCCGATGAGCCCGGCGGCCTCGAGCTCCTTCAGGTGGTGCCGCGCCGCGTTCAAGGAGAGGCCAAGGCGCCCAGCGACCTCCCTGGCCGTCAGGCGCCGCGCCAGCTTGAGCTGGACGAGGACGGCACCTCGCGGTCCCTTTTGGCCGTACGGCGGGCTAGGGGCAAGCGGAAGGGCGGCTCCCATATGGCGAAATGTTAAGTAAATCAGTCGGGATTGTCAATTCGTACCATCATTTTGGTACGAAGAACGTAAAGTCATTTCACAAAGCTGGGTTACGGAACCACTCAAGGTCGCCTCAATATCAATTCTCAATAGTAGTAGCTTACAATACCTTTATCTTTATGGCTAGAAGTTCTGGCTTCAACCAAGTCGGAGTCCCATATTGGCCGGTCACCGTTCCCGTCGGTTGCTGCCCCCGCGCGGAAAGGCCCCACTCCGATGACGATCCATCGCATCCGACTCCTCGGCGACCCGATTCTTCGTGCCCGGTGCGAGCCAATCACCAAGCCGGGCTCCACGGCGGTGCGGGTCATCCTTGACGACATGCGCGAGACGCTCCGAGACTGGCAGTCCCGCTTCGGCAGTGGACGCGCCATCGCGGCCCCGCAGATCGGCGCGCCGGTGCGGATGATCTACTGCGAGATGGACCAGCCCTGGGCGCTCATCAACCCCGAGATCGTGGACATCGGGAACGAGGATTTCGAGGTGTGGGACGACTGCTTCTCGTTCCCCAACCTCCTGGTGAGAGTGTCGCGCGCCCATCGCGTCCGGGTACGCTACCAGAATACCAAGGGGGAGTGGCTCGAGGTCGACGTGGAAGGGGACCGCGCGGAGCTGCTGCAGCACGAGATCGATCACCTCGACGGCGTGCTCGCGGTGGACCGGCCGCAAGGGCTCGATCCCTTCTGCCTGAGGGAGGAGTGGCACCGCCTGCATGGGCCCGGGGGCCGCTATGGCCCGCCGGAAGATCGCAATACCAGCTACGCCACACCCATTACGGACGTCATTTAGCGGCGGCTAGAACCAGCGCCCCAGCCTCACGAAGAGCGCACCGCGCCCTCGCAGGGCCACGCCGTACTCGAATCGTACCGGTCCCACCGGCGTCTCGGCGCCGAGTCCGATCCGAGCCCCGGTGGTCCAGCCTCCACCCGTGAATCGCGCCGAGCGGGCGTCGGTACCACCGGCGGCGATCTCGAGCCGCGCGAGGAGCGGTCCCCGCACCGGCACGGTGAACAACAGGCTGGTCATGGCCTCGCGGTCGCCCCTCCGCTCGCCGAGATGATACCCCGGAAATCCGTCGTCCCCACCGAGCGGAAACCCGAGCTGGAGCGGGAGTCCATCGCCCCAGCCCAACCGTAGCCGAGGGGTCAGCCGAACCACGCCGAGTCGCGCCGCCAGGGTGCCCTCGAACGCGACGCGCTGGTACATGCCGGTCCACTGCGTCTCGGCCCACAGCACGCGTCCCCGCTGGCGAGTCGCGCCGGTCAGGCGGGCGACGGCGCCGATGGTGGAGCGGTCGCTCCGGTGGGGCTCGTCCCAGGTGCGGCCTTCGGCTCCGATCCCCAGGTCCCACCCGGTTCCCAGCGATCGCTCGATGCCGGCGAAGCCGATTGCTTCCCGGATCACGGCTTGACCGATCTCATCCCCATCGCCGTCGAATCGCCGGATGTCCTCGTGGGCCAGCCGGATCTCGATCGTGGGCCTGAACAGCTGGCGCCCGACCTGGTAGTTCCGGCGAAGCCCGACCAGCAGCTCGCGCCGCAGCTCCCCGAGAAAGAGCGCACCGCTTCCCTCCAGTGCGCGCCCCAGGAACCGCCGGTCGACCACGCCGGCCCACATGCGCCCGCCCAGCTCGTTGTCGTAGGCGAGGCCGAGACCGGCGACGCGACGGGCGGAGGGGCGCGGCGCGAGGTCGAGGCGAACCGAATCGCCGGCGCCGGTGGGCCCCAGCCAGACGGATTCGTAAGCTTCCGAGGCGGCGGCCAGGGTTCGGACCCGTCGAAGCAGGAGGCCGTAGTCGAGCGTGTCGCGCAGCTTGCCCGGGTCGAAGCCCAGCAGCCGGCTGAGCGCGAGTCGCTCCGACAGGTCGGCCCCACCAAACCCGACGCCCGTCAGCCTCGTGGGCAGCGCAGGCGAGGGACGACTCGACGCCGGGGAGCGGCACTCGGTCGGCCGCACCACCGAATCCGCGGCGCGAAGTCCGCGATCGAGCAGCCGGTCGATGCTTCCGCGGGAGAAGTTGAGGCTGGCGAACCCATCCACGTCCGGGCGAATGAAGAGATCGCCGGGGCCCAGCGAATCGGCGTTCTGCTGAAAGAGGAATTGCACCAGTCGGTCGGCGACGAGCAGCGGTGTATAGACCTCGACCGAGTCGCGGGGGTGCTCCGTAGCGTCCACCACGATGACCCGGTCGGCGCCTTCGGCGCGCGCGACGGCGACTGGGATGTTGGCCGAGAGGCCGCCGTCGGCCAGGAACCGGCCAGCTCGCCGCTCAGGAGCGAAGAGCAGCGGCACTGCGGCGCTGGCCCGGACGGCCTGAGCTAGATCTCCAGAGCGGAGCACCACGACTTCGCGGTGCGCGAGATCGGTGGCCACGGCGCGGAATGGGATGGGAAGCGAGTCGAAGTCACCCCGGGCGAGCAGGTTCCCTCGAAGCATGGCCGCATTGAGCAGCGCGTTGGCCTCGGCCTCGACGACGGAGGCGCTTTGCACCGCGAACCCACGCGCCCCCTGTTCCCACACGACCAGGGGCTGCAGGATGCCGAGGGAGCGAGGCGCCAGCGGTTGATAGGTGCGGAACAGGGCCGCGAGCGGCGCCCCACGGGCCAGCGAGTCGAGCTCCCGGCCCGTGTAGCCACTGGCGTACAAGGCACCCACGACCGCGCCCATGCTGGTTCCCACCACGAGGTCGGGCCGGATGCCCAGGCTGTCCAGGACGCGGAGCACGCCGATGTGCGCGATGCCCTTCGCACCACCGCCCGACAGCACCAGCGCCGTGCGGGGTGCATGACATTGCTGGGCGCGCAGTTCTGGGCTCGCCGACAGCCACGTGACCGCGGCCGCCGCGAGCGGCAGGCGAAGACGGCGGAGCATCCCGCGGAAAGATATCACGACCCCTTGCGCCACCCCACGCACCTTCGTATACCTACTCGATGTGCGCCCTGGCCCGGCGCGGCCAATCGGACACCCGGAGGAATCGCCAGGATGACGTACGTGATCGTCGAGGCATGCATCGGAGTCAAGGACCGCGCCTGCGTGGACGTCTGCCCAGTGGACTGCATCTACGAGGGCGAGGACCAGCTGTACATCCACCCCGACGAGTGTATCGATTGTGGCGCGTGCGAGCCGGAGTGTCCCGTTACCGCGATCTTCCCCGAGGAAGATGTCCCGCCGAACATGACCTCGTTCGTCGAAAAGAACCGGGAAGTCTTCAACAGCGACTCCCCGCCGGGCCGCCCGCAACGATAGCTCACGGCTGGGCGTCCGCCGCTGAAACGACGAAAGGGAGCCCGCTGCGGGCTCCCTTTCGTCGTCTCGTCCTTCATCCTGTGCTACGGACTGGCCCAGCACCCACTCTACCCAGCACCCACTACAAGGAGAGTGGCCCCGGGATCGAACTGCGTGGCCGCGACCCCGGAGCCGTATGGTAGGACAACCAGCGGGGACGCAAGGAAAGCGCGTCGCGCCGCCGTTCCTCACAACGCCCGATGCCGGCAAAAGGTTTCACCCCACCACCCGGAGGAAATCACGGATGGCGGCGGTGGTCTCGCTGGGCTGCTCGACCG
>JBOHSC010000355.1:0-5845 GCA_050733115.1 Gemmatimonadales bacterium | reverse complement strand
GATCCTCGTGAGGGCGCATCGCTTCTGCGGCTCCCCTACACCATCCCGGGCGAGCCGACCTACAATCACCTGCGCGCGATTCACTGGCTCGGCGCGGGACGGCTCGGATTCATCGGCGGCATGGTGGCCAATCTCGCCGATTGCCCCGGATGTCCGGCAGCCAACATCGTATCCGACCGGAAGATCGTGACCCTCAACGCCGCGGCTGGAGCCACACCGGCAGCCGTCCCCGGTACCGACTTCGCCTCCGGGCTCTCGCTCGGCGCAAACGAGGACGAGATTTACTACACCGTCGGCGGCGACAGCCGGGTCTTCCGGCGCACCCTCTCCACGGGAGACGAGACCGTGGCGTTCGATTTCGGCGGGGCGGGAATCGCGCGGGACGTGGATGTGGTGGGCAACAGGCTGGCGGCGATCGTCGGTGGACGAGTGGTGTTCGGCGTCAATCTGGTGCTCGGCCCCACCCAGCGGGACAGCGGCGGCGTGGTGCACGTCGTCAACCTGACTACCGGGGACGACCAGGCGCTCACCGCCGACGCTCTCCTGTTCCGTCATCCCGTGTTGTCGCCCGACGGCGCCAGCCTGGTGGCAGACGGATATCCGCTGCTCATCTTCGATAACGGCACGATCGCCGACACCAGCGTGGGCACAATCAGCGATCTCTACCTCTTTGGTGCGCCATGAGGGCCTCTCGCCGAAGGACGGCGGTGGCCGCCGCGGCCCTGTTGCTTGGTCTCCTGGCAAACCGACAGATCGCCGCCCAGGTGGAAGGTGCGGTGAGCGGGCGCGTGCGCGATTGGCACGACAACCGGTCGCTGGGAGGAGCCCAGCTGTTGCTCGACGACGTCGAGGCGGCGGTGAGCGATACGAGCGGTGGATACCGGATTCGCAGCGTACGGACCGGGTGGCACCGGGTCGCCGCGCGCCTGATCGGTTACCGGGGCGTGGTGCTCGACAGCGTCTTCGTGCGCGCCGGCGCCACCATCACCGCCGACTTCTCGCTCGAGGCCAGCCCCGTCGAGCTCGCGCCGCTGGTGGTCACGGCGCCGGTGGACGAGCTGCTCGATCCGCTCGCCACCGCGAGCGAGCAGAAGATCACCGCGGCCGACCTGCGCAATCTGCCGGTCAGCTCCCTCGAGGAGGCTGTCGCCCTCTCCGCAGGAAGCGTCGGAACCAGCTATCGCGGCGGGCGAGTCGGCGAGGAGTCGTTCATTCTCGACGGACTCGGAGTGAAGAACCAGCTCGATGCCTCCAGCGGCGGGCTCGGCCTCAAGCTGCCGCCGGATTTCCTGGGTGAGGCGTCACTGGTTACCAACGGCTTCTCCGCGCGGTACGGTCAGGCCCTCTCCGGCCTGGTGAACGTCGTCACCCGCGACCCCGACCAGCGTTGGGAGGGGAGGCTCGCCTACGAAACCGACCGCCCGATGGGAGGCACCCTCGACCGCGGGCTCGACCGGGTGGCCGTGCGCGCCGGCGGACCCATCGCCGGCGGCGTGGGACTGGTGGCGGCGCTGGACTTGTCCGGCCGTCTCGACGACGACCCGGTAAGCGCTCCGGCCCCCCAGAATCTCAGGGATCCGCGCACGTCGGTGCCCTATCCGCTGCCCCACAACAGTGGGGAGCAGTGGAACGGCGCAGCCAAGCTGGTCGTCCCGGTCACCCCCCGCGCGACGATCCGGGTGCTCGGCATCCATTCCGAGGATCAACGACTCCTGTTCGATCCGGTCTACAAGTACGACGCCGATTTTGCGCCTGCGCAGCGCCTGCGCGGCGATCTGATCAGCGGGCATGTCCAGTACAAGACCGACCCGCGCTCCCGCATTCCACTCGTCGTCGACGCGCGCGCCAGCCGCTTCGTGCGCGAGTTCCTCCGCGGCACACTCACCGAGCCGGTGGACTATGCCGTCGGCGGCATCACCGGGTCGAGGTTCCACTTCGTGGGAGAAGACGTCGCCCGCGCGCAGTCGACCTCCACCGAGCCGATACCGGGCTTCGGCCGGCCCGAGGAAAGTGTCAACACTCCGTGGGGAGTTCCGGCCTTCTTCCTGGGAGGGGCATCGAACGGCGATCTCGCCTGGAATCGGTTCGGGGAGACGCGCATGCAGCTCGATCTGACCTACGGCGGTATCCGTCAACTCGACCTCTACGCCGGCGGCGAATATTCCGCGCAGCAGGTGCGCACCTGGCAGCGCGTCCTCGGATACCTGCCCGCTGCGGGAGACGTCCCTCCACCCGCCTCCGCTGCCTTTTCGCCCACGAGCGGCGCGGCCTACCTCGAGGGCCAGGCCCGGGTCGCGGACGTCGCGGTTACGGCCGGCATCCGCTACGACCAGTTCAGCGCCGGCACGCTCGAGGCCGCGGAGTCCCGCGGGTCCCAGAAGTCGATCAGTCCACGCGTCGCCATCTCTACCGTGCTCCACAAGGCCACGGTGGTGGTGAGCTACGGGCGGTTTACTCAGGCACCCGACTATCAATTCCTGGTCGACGCCGCGTTCGACGACACCACGCGCACCGGGCGCTTCCGGCGCGGCAATCCGGATATCGGGTTCGAGAAGGCGACGCAATACGAGCTGAGTGTCAGGTTCCGCCCTCGAGATGTGATCTCCCTCCGTGCGGGCGTCTACGTGAAGCGGCTCGATGGGCTGATCGCTTCGGTGCCGCTCGGCCTCAATCCCGATTCGACCCTGTTCGGCAACGCGGACGCCGGCTCGGTGAAGGGGCTCGAGCTTCTCGCGGAGCGGGAGTTCACGGACTATTTCGGCTTCCGGGTGGCCTATACCCTCCAAAAGGCCACAGCCACCTCGACCGATCCCTTCCTGCTTGTGCGCCTCGCCACGATCGGTCCGGGAGGCGACACGATCATCCCGGCAAAGACTGAGTTCCCTCTCGACTTCGATCGCCGGCACACCATCACCGTCATCGGCCGCGGCAAGGTGCCCGACGGGGTGGGACCAAGAGTGTTCGGGGTCCGGCCGATCGCGGGGCTCGAGGGGTCGGTGATCTTCCGGGTGACCAGCGGCCTGCCGTTCTCGAGAACCGACAGCACCGGTGACTCGCTGGTCGGCTTGCCGAACGGATCGCGGCTGCCGTACAACAGCACGCTGGACCTGCTGATCCGCCGGGCGCTCAGGCTCGGGCACATGCAGGGCGGGATCTATCTGGACGTGCGCAACCTGCTCGACCGGCAGAACATCATCGCCGTCCGCAAGGACACCGGTGAGCCGGGCCCCGACGACCAGGCGATCGGCATCCTGGCTGAAACGGCGTACGCGGCGCACCCGGAGCCGATCCCGTATGAATCGGCCCGATACCGACGCGCGGCCGACACCGACGGCAACGGGCTAGTGGAAGGACGAGCGGAGCTGTTTCCGATGTACGTCGCGGCGGCGCGGGACGTGACGACCCCGATCTTCGCCTACGGGACGCCCAGACTGGTCCGGCTGGGGGTGGAGTTCATCTTCTAACCGGCTTCCACCACCTGCTTGAAGCGGCGCAGGTCATCCGCAATCTGTCGCGCGGGGTCGTCTCCGAGCAGCTTCGCCACCGCCTCGCCGAGTTTGCCGGCGGGAGCGCGGTAGCGCAGCACCACGCGCACCTCGGTTTGGCCGTCGCCGGTGGGAACGAAGTGCACCGACCCCGCCTGGTTCACCTCGGAGCCGGGAAGGGAGCGCCAGGCGATCAGCTCATCCTCGATCTCGTTGTGGATCGTGGCGTCCCATTCAACCCTGGTGCCGGCCGGTCCCTTGGCTATCCAGTGCGAGCGATCCTCATCGAGGATGGTGACCGATTCGAGATTCTCCATGAAGCGCGGCAGGTTGGTGAAGTCTCGCCAGAAGCGGTAGAGATCTTCGGGCGACCGGTCCACCACGATGAATCGCTCCACCCGTGTCCCCCTCCCTTCCTCCAGACTCGCCACCTTGCTCGACTTTCCGCCAGGACGGGCGTTATTCCTGCCGATCGCGCGATTGACCGGGCACGATCCGGTAATCGCCCGGCTGATGAGCGAGCCACCGAGCGGCCACGCGATTCGCCTCCAGCGCCGCTTCTCGAGTCCCAGCACCAGAAGCGCCGCCCCGGCAATCCCGGAGATCCAGCGCTCCGTGTCTCCGACGTTCACCACCTGATCGCGGAACTTCGCGGGCGCGCTATCCCAGCCGTTGCCGAGTGAGAAATCTGTAGTACCGGGTGTCATCGATGCCTCGGGTCGAAAGTCACAGGTCGGAGGTGCCCGTCCCGATCGATCAGTGGGTGGCCTCGCTCTCACCTGGAGGGTACGGAGCCGGGTGCGACGGCGCTGTGTCGGCCGCCACATCGACGCCCAGCGCCGGCCGCCTTACTTTACAGCCGTCCGATCTTCCTCATACACGGGAGTGCGCCGCACATGCCGCTCGTCTTTCTCGGAATCGGACTCGCTGCCGGGGTGTCGGCCGGATTTTTCGGGATCGGCGGGGGTCTTCTCATCGTCCCGGCCCTCGTGTTCTTCGCCAGCTTTCCGACCAAGCTCGCGCTTGGCACGTCGCTGGGAGCGCTGCTCCTGCCCGTCGGATTCATGGGGGCTTACACCTACTATCAGCACGGCAACCTCAACGTGCGTGCTTCGCTGATCATCGGTTTCGGGATCTTCTTCGGCGCATGGCTCGGCGCCAGGGTGGCCCAGTCGGTGCCGCCGCTCATACTGCAGCGCATGTTCGCCGTCTTTCTCGGCTTCATGGCGATCCGGCTCTGGATGAAAGCGGCTGGAGCCTGAGATGCGTCATACCATTCCGATCCTCGCCGTTTTCGTGCTCGCCTGCAGTGGCAACAGCGTTCGTTCGGGCGCCAACGAGGGCGAAGCCGCGCCGAAGATCACACCTTCGCGATTGGCGGTGGCCCGGCTCGCCGACACGGCGGGAGTGCAGATCGGCCTCGCCACGCTGAGCGACAGCGGAGGCACGATCTGGCTTGCGGTGAGCGTGGCCAACCTCTCCCCTGGCGCTCACGGCATCCACGTTCATTCCCAGGGCGTCTGCACGCCACCGGGGTTCGAGTCCGCGGGTCCCCATTTCAATCCGGCCGGAAGGAAGCACGGGCTGCGCAACCCCGACGGGGCCCACGCCGGCGATCTTCCCAATCTGCATGTCGGCGCGAATGGCTCGGAGGATACGGCCCTGGCCGTGCCATCGGATCTCATTCAGGGTGGCCTCCAGTCCAATTCTCAGCCGGGCGGCTTGTCGGTCGTCATTCACGTGGGGCCCGACGACGAGAGGACCGATCCCAGCGGCAATTCCGGTGCGCGGATCGCCTGCGGCGTGTTTCAGGCGCCCTGATCGAGGAGAGTGAGCCGCTTATTTTCCAGGATGTCCAATTTCATCTGCACCACCTGCGGCACCCAGTATCCCGAGAGCGATGCCCCGCCGCACGACTGCCTCATCTGCAACGATGAGCGGCAGTACGTAGGGTGGAGCGGGCAGACGTGGACCACGCTCGAGCAGCTCCGCCGGACTCACCGCAATCGTGTGGAGCCGGAAGGAGCAGGTCTCACCGGAATCGGCACCGAGCCCAGATTCGCCATCGGCCAGCGTGCCCTTTACCTGCCTGGCCCGGAGGGAGGCGTTCTCTGGGATTGCATCAGCCTGGTGGACGACGCGACAGTGAAAAAGCTCAAATCGCTCGGCGGGGTCCGCGCGATCGCCATCTCCCATCCGCACTACTACTCCTCGATGGTCGAATGGAGCCGCGCTCTCGGTGGCGTGCCGGTCTATCTCCATGCCGACGACAGCCAGTGGGTGGTCAGACCGGATCGGGCGCTGCACTTCTGGGACGGCGATACTCGTGAGATCGGGCCAGGCGTCACGCTCATCCGCTG
>JBOHSC010000354.1:0-6204 GCA_050733115.1 Gemmatimonadales bacterium | reverse complement strand
GAGCAGGGCCTCGAGCTGCTCGGCTCTCACGCCACCGCGGCGACCGGCTCGAGGTAGTCGAGAAAGATGCTCTCCGCCTCCGCAATCGACTCGACGCCGAAGAGCCGCTGCCTCAGGTCGCTCGCGCCGTGCAATCCCTTCGTGTACCAGCCGAAATGCTTCCGGAACTCCAGCACCGTCTTGCGACTGTCGCCCTGGACCCGGAGCGCCAGCCGTGCGTGCGTGAGCGCGAGCGCGAAGCGTTCCGCCGCGTCCGGAGCGGGAGGAGCCGGCCGGCCGGCGAGAAGCGCCTGTCCGTCGCGGAAGAGCCAGGGGTTGCCGAAGGCGCCGCGCCCGACCATCACGCCGGCGCACCCGGTGTGCTCGCGCATGCGCACGATGTCCGGCGCGGTGGCAATGTCGCCGTTGCCGATGACCGGAATGTCGAGCGCCTCGACCACACGGGCGATCTCGTCCCATCGCGCGGCGCCGGAGAACATCTGGGTGCGAGTACGGGCGTGCAGGGTGAAGGCCCGCGCGCCGGCATCCTGCATCCGGAGCGCGATGCCCACCGGATCGCGGGTGTCATCGCTCCAGCCGCTCCGGGTCTTCACCGTCACGGGAAGAGGCGTGGCACCGATCACGGCGCGGATGATCCGCTGCACCAGATCGAGATCGCGAAGGCACCCCGAGCCTCCATTCCGGTGGACCACCTTCTTGACGGGGCAGCCGAAGTTGATGTCGATGAACTCCGGGCGATAGTGCTCGGTGATAAGCCCCGCTGCCTCCGCCATCGCGTCGGGATTGGCGCCGTAGATCTGGATGCCGATCGGGCGCTCGACTTCCTCGAACTCGGCGCCCTCGAGAGTGTTCCTGATCCGGCGGCGGATGGCCTCGGACGAAAGAAACTCGGACAGGACGACGTCGGCCCCCATCGAGCGGCAGATCTGCCGGAAGGGCGCCTCCGACACCCCGGCCATGGGAGCCAGGATGAGCGGGAATGGATGGGCGGAAGGATAGGGCAACTGCATGGGGAGAAAATACTTGGGCGTCTGGCGGGGGGCAATGGAACCAGTCTGGAACCGGCAAGTGCCTGCGTCCGTATCGCTTAGAGGACCCTCATCCACACCAACGACGGAGCCGTGATGGTTCGAGCTCTGCTGGCCTGCCTCGGCCTGCTCTACGCAAGTCTCGCGGCGGCACAGGCCGATCCGGTGTTCGCCTCCCGCAGCGAGTATCAGGGTGCGGTGAAGGCCTACGAGGCCCATGACTACCCCGCCTTTCTCCTGCACGCCAAACGCGCCCAGGAGCTTCGGCCGTCGCACGGCGGCGTCACCTACGCGCTCGCATCGGCCTATGCGCTCACCGGCGACGATGCGAGGGCCGTCGAGACGCTGCGTCACTTTGCCGCGCTCGGCTATGTCGCGGACATTTCCGCGGACTCCGATCTGGCCCCGCTGCGCGGGCTCCCCGGCTACGCCAAGGTGCGCCGGGAGCTCGAATCGAACCGCAAGCCGATGGTGAGGAGCATCGTGGCGTTCACCCTTCCGGAGAGAGACCTCCTCACCGAGGGCATCGCGTACGACCCCGGGAGCAGGGCGTTCTTCGTCGGCAGCGTACATCACCGCAAGATCGTCCGCATCGCGAGCGACGGCCGCCAGACCGACTTCGTAGCGCCGGGCGCCGACAGTCTCTGGGCCCCGCTCGGGATGAAGGTCGATCCGAGGCGGAGTGTGCTCTGGGTAGCCTCCGCCGGCGTGCCCCAGATGGAGGGATTCGCCCCGGGAGACGTGGGACGGAGCGGCCTCTTCCGCTTCGATGCCGCCAGCGGGAAGCTCACCGGGCGGTTCATTATCCGGGACAATCAGCAGCATACGCTCGGCGATCTCACCATCGCGTCGAATGGAGACGTCTACTCCAGCGACAGCCGCGCGCCACTCGTCTGGCGGGTGCGAGCCGGCATCGACACGCTGGAGCGCTTTCTCGAGTCGCCGCTGCTGCTCTCAGCGCAGGGGCTGGCGCTCACACCCGATGAGCACGCACTCTACCTTGCCGATTATTCGCGCGGGATTCTCAGGATCGATCTGGCCACGAGGCGCGTGGCGCTCCTTCCGGCACGTCCGGGTGTGCTCGCCCTCGGTATCGACGGTCTGTATCTCGCGGGCGGGAAGTTGATCGGCATCCAGAACGGCGTGGAGCCCCATCGCGTCGTGCGGCTCACGCTCGATGCCCGGGGCGACAGCCTCGTCGGGTCGGAGGTGCTCGAGCGACTCCACCCGAGGTATTCCGAGCCCACGCTCGGTGTGATCGTCGGCAGCGATCTCTACTACGTGGCCAACAGCCAGTGGGAGCGGTTCGGCGAAACGGGCACGGTCGCGGAGCCGGACCAGCTCCAGCCTCCGACGATTCTGAGACTCCGGCTTTGACACTCCACCGCGGCGGATATAGGTTGCCGCCGCCATGGAACTCACAGATTTCTTCACTTCCGATGCCGTCTCGCTCGACCTGCGCGCGACGGCCAAGGACGAGATCCTCGGGGAGCTGGTCGGTCTCCTGCGGCTCGACGAGCGATCGGGCGAGACGTTGCTGCGAATGCTTCAGCGCCGGGAAACACTCGGCTCGACCGGCGTCGGGCGCGGCATCGCCATTCCGCATTGCCGGTCGCTGGTGGTCAGCCACCTCCGCCTGGCCTATGGGCACAGACGCGCGCCGGTAGATTTTCAGGCGATAGACTCCGCGCCGGTCTCTGATTTCTTTCTCATCGTCGCTCCGCCCACCGAGGTCTCCAATCAGTATCTTCCGGTGCTCGGGAAGATCGCCCAGTTCGCCAAGGAGGCCGACGTCCCGGGACGCCTCGCGGCTCTGCCCTCGCCCGAATCTTTCTTCGAGCTGCTGCGGGAGAAGGGAGTGTAGGACGTGATCCGCGGCCTCGGTGCGCTGCTGCTCCTCGCGCCGTTGGCGGTGGCGGCAGGTCAAAGCCCGGCCGACCGTCTTTCTCTCGACGCGCTGCACGATTCGCTGGCCGCGCTGACACCGCACGACACCGTCGCCCTTCGTACAACCGTTCGCTCGTACTCCCGCTCCGCGTCCAGGACACGCGACCCGCTCGCGACCCTCAGAGCCGGGCTCGCCGCCTTCCGCCTAGCCGAGCTCGTTGCCGACGGCGATTTCGCCGATGCCCTCGGCACCCTCCGGAGTGCCACCGATCTCGCTCCCCAGTGGCCCTATGCCTGGCAGGCCCGCGGGCTCGCCGAAGTGCGCCGTGCCGGGTGGGAGCAGGCCGACCGGCTGGCCCTGGGAAACCGGGTAGGCCTCGAGACGCTCGAGCATGCGGCCGAGTGTTACGGCAGGGCACTGACGGCCGACCCGAGCTATGTCCCTGCGGCGCTCGCGCTGAGCGATCTCGTCCTGGCGCTTCACGACACCGCCCTCTACGCCGGGGCTCGAGATGCGTTGCGTCGGGCCGGTCGGACCCGGCCGTCACCCGACGTGCTGCTGGCCTGGGGCCGGCTCGAGCGGGCGGCCGGCGAGAGCGACTCCGCCCTCGTTGCCTTCCAGGCGGCCCGCGATGCCGGAGATACCTCGGCGATCGATCTCCTCGAGATCGCGCGCACGCGCCTGGCGGGCAGACAGGGCGGCGGGGAGACGCCGTACTACGAAGCGGCTGCGGCCGACGATTCGGCCGTAGTGTCCGAGTACCGCTCCGACCTCGCGCCGATCGCGAGCGACTCCGAGCTCGCCGCCTTCGACGTATCGCGCGGGAGCGGACGCGCCGGCTTCCTCCGGAACTTCTGGGCCGAGCGCGACCAGGAAGAGCTGCGTGGCGAAGGAGAGAGGATCCGGGAGCACTACCGTCGCCTCTTGTACGCCCGGCGCAACTTCGCGCTCACCGTGAGCCGCCGCTTCTACGGCGCGAACGATGCCTACCGCTCGGGGAGTACGGAGCTCGACGACCGCGGCGTGATCTACCTGCGCCACGGCGAGCCCGCCGAGCGGCTCAGGCCCTTCGTGTTCGGCCTCATGCCGAGCGAGTCGTGGCGCTACTCCAGGGCGGACGGCGACCTGCTCTTCCATTTTTCGTCGGGCTCGGACGAGAACGGCGGTGGCGACCTGTATGACTACCGGCTGGTGGAAAGCGTGCTCGACCTCCACGGCGCCTCCGACGCACCAGTGGACCAGCTTCTCCTCTCGCGGCAGAGGCTCTCCCCGCTGTACGGCAAGATGCTCAACTGGGGCCCGTTCGGCGCCGCGCGGTCGCGCTCGCGGGAGCGCGGCATCGGCCAGGTGAGCATCGCCTACGGCACGACCACCGACAGCTACGAGCTCCAGTTCGCCCATCGCCTGCTCGTGTCGGCAAACCTGATCGCGATCGGCCAGGTGGACGGAAGGCCGATCGCGCACTTCGTCTTCGCCGTGGCCTCGCCCGACAGCGCACCCGCGTTGCGGGGGGGTGGAAGCTACCCGGTTCGCGTCCGGGTGGCCGCGCTCGATGGCTCCGGCCGCTCCTTTGCCATGGTCGACACGACGGTCACGGTTCACGCACCGCGCACGCTGGAGCCGGGACAGTACCTGCTGGGACGGGCGGAGATGCCGTTGCCTGCGGGCCTGTGGGGGTGGCGCGCGGCGGTGCAGATCGGCGACGACGCGGGTGCGGTGCTGCCCCGCGACACGGTGCGGGTTACCGCGTCAGGCGGGAGGCTCTCACTCAGCGATCTTGCTCTCGGAGCAATCGGCGCGAGCGCGGTCTGGCTTCCGGTACCCAGCGATACAGCCTACATGACGCCGTTCGGAATCGTCCGCGAGGGAAGCGAGCTAGAGCTCTACTACCAGGTGGCGGGCGCCCGCCCCGGCGCCGGGTACGCGCACGAGATCGGGGTGTACCGGATGAAGGGTGAGTCGGGTGTGGCGGAGCGCCGGCCGGTGGTGAGGCTCGGATTTGCCGAAACGGCGGCCGACTCGGTCATCCGCGCGCGGCGCACCCTTCAGCTCAGGCGTCTCAAGGCGGGGCGCTACCTGGTGGAGGTGCGAGTGACGGGCCCCGATGGCGCCGCCGACACCCGGCGCCGGGAAATCAGGGTGCTCGAACGGAAGCGGTAAGGCCTCGTCAAGCCCCGGACTGCTCGAGGAGAGCGAGCCGGGTTTCCATCTCGCTGTCCATCAGCTTTCCCAGCTCGATCAGGCGAAGGGCGTACTGCTGCAGGGCGCGATCGGTCTCGGTCTCCGGCGTCCACGCCGGCACCGGCTTGGGCCGGCCCTTTTCATTCAGCGCGACGAAAACGACCACACAGTGGCTTCGGCGGGTCTTCTTCGCGTCTTTGGGATCGCCGGCGTAGATGTCGATCGCGACGTGCAGGCTGGTGCGTCCGGTGTGAATCACCAGCGCCCGGAGCTCCACGACCTCGCCCACGCGAATCGGCCGGATGAAATGCAGCCCGCCGACGTACAGCGTGACGCAGTACTCCCCGGTCCAACCCGCCGCGCAGGTGTACCCCGCCTGGTCGATCCATTTCATCACGGCGCCGCCATGCACCTTGCCGCCGAAGTTGACGTGCGACGGTTCGGCCAGAAAGCGGAGGGTTACCTGGCGCGGCCCGGTCATTCCCACTCGATCGTGGCGGGAGGCTTGGAGCTCACGTCGTACACGACCCGGTTGACCCCGTCCACTTCGTTGGCGATGCGATTGGAAATGCGGGCCATGACATCGGGCGGAAAGGGAAACCAGTCGGCCGTCATGCCGTCGCGGCTCGTGACCGCTCGGAGGGCGAGGACCTGGTCGTAGCTCCGGAAATCGCCCTGAACGCCCACCGACCTGATGGGTAGCAGCACGGAGAAGGCCTGCCAGATGTCGTCGTAGAGACCGGCGGCGCGGATCTCTTCGATGTAGATGTGGTCGGCGTGGCGAAGAATGTCGAGCGCGGGCCGCGTCACATCGCCCAGGATTCGGATGGCCAGGCCCGGACCCGGGAACGGGTGGCGGCCCACCATCTCCTCGGGCAGACCCAGCTCCCGCCCCACCTGCCTCACTTCATCCTTGAACAGCTCGCGCAGCGGCTCCAGCAGGGCAAACGGAAGCCGCTCCGGCAGCCCGCCGACGTTGTGGTGGGTCTTGATCACCGCGGCATGCGCGCCGGTGGCCGTGCGCCCGCTCTCGATGACGTCGGGATAGATCGTCCTCTGGAAGAGGTTGTCGATGCGCACGAGGCCGCGGGCCTGCTCCTCGAAGAC
>JBOHSC010000353.1:0-6951 GCA_050733115.1 Gemmatimonadales bacterium | reverse complement strand
GCTGGACGATGCCGACGAAGCCGAACCCGGCGCCGAGGCGCCGCAATGAGGCTGCTCGCCCGCGAGGCGCTCCTTTCGTTCCGCCGGGCCCCGCTGCTCTCGGCGCTCTCGGTCACCACCATCGCCTTCTCGCTCTTCACTCTCGGCCTCTTCGGTCTCGTCGCGATCAACCTACGCCAGGCCCTTCGTGGGCTGGAGGAGCGGGTGGAGATCGTGGCGTTCGTCCTCCGCGGCACGCCTGCCGAGACGATCACGCTGGCCACGCAGGACATCGCCGCCTTTCCCGAGGTGCAAGACGTCAGCTTCGTCACCGAAGCGCAGGCGCTGGCCCGGGCCCGGGCCGAGCTGGTCGAGTTCAAGGATGCCTATCGCGACCTGCAGGTAAATCCCCTGCCGGCCTCGATCGAGCTGCGGCTCAAGGACGGCTACCGCGACGCCGCGACCGTCGAGCGCGTGGCGCAGCGGCTCCGCGGCTTTGCCTTCGTGGACGACGTTCGCTACGGGCGGGAGTGGGTGCAGAAGCTCGACCACCTGCGGAACATCACGGGACTGGTGGGGCTGGTCATCGGGCTCGCCTTCGCCGCGGTAGCGGTGGTCATCATCGGTGTCACCATCCGCCTCACGCTCCTGCAGCGGGCGCGCGAGATCTCGATCATGCGGCTGGTCGGCGCCACCAACTGGTTCATCAGGGGGCCCTTCCTGCTCGAAGGCGCGCTCAAGGGATTGCTCGGCGGGCTGCTCTCGGTCGGCCTCTGTTACGCCGGGTACATTCTCTTCCGTGACCGGAGCGGCGGCACCTTTGCCGGCGCGCTCTTCTTCGAGCCGCAGCACCTGCTGTTCATCGTGCTCTTCGGCGTGTTGCTCGGACTGGTCGGCAGCCTGGTGAGCGTTGGACGGCATCTCCGGAATGTGTGACCCCCGCCGGCGCCTTCTGGCCGCGGGGATGGCTCTGGTGCTGGCGCTGGTCCCGGCGACGGCCCTCCACGCCCAGGCCGACACCGAGGTCGAGCAGAGCCGGCGGCGGCTCGAGGAGATCCGCCGCGAGCGCGACCGGCTCCAGGAACAGCAGCAGCTCCTGCAGGGCCAGGTGCACGACGTCAACGATGAGCTGAACAATCTCGAGCGCCAGCGGGAGTCCACCCAGCGCATCGTGAGCGAGATCGAGCGCCAGATCGGCGGCCTGGCCTCGCAGCTCGACCGTTCGAGCGCCGAGATGATCCTGGCCGAGGACAATCTGGCGGAGCGGCGCGCGGTGCTGCAGCGCCGCCTCGTGGACATCTACAAGCGCGGGCCGCTCTACACCTTCCAGGCCCTCTTCGCCGCCGAATCGTTCGGCGATCTGCTGAGCCGCTACAAGTACCTCTACCTCACCAGTCGCCAGGACCGCGCCCTCGTCGGCGACGTCGAGACCCTGCGTAACCGCGTCGTGAGCGAGCGGAACACCATCCTCGACGTCCGCGACCAGCTCGCCCGCACCCGGGAGGAGCGCGAAGCCGAGTACACGAAGTACACCGAGCTCGCGAAGGCGCGGGAACTGAGGCTCCGGTCGCTCCAGCAGTCGGCCAAGAACACCGAGCGCCGGCTCACCACGCTGCAGAAGGACGAGGCGCGACTCAACGGCGTGCTGGCAGCCCTGGACCGGGCTCGGCGCGACGAGGCGGCTCGCAGCGGCGTGCGCGGCGGGGTGAGCGCCCCCGGCTCGATCACCACCGCGGACATCGGCAAGCTCGACTGGCCGGTGGAGGGAACGATCGTCTACCGTTTCGGTCGCGATACACTACCCAGCGGTGGGATCATCCGGTGGAACGGCGTGGGGATTGCGGCGGCGGTGGGGACCCCGGTCAAGGCGGTAGAATCGGGAAAGGTCCGGCTCGTCGGGCAGTTCGGCACCTACGGACTCACGATCGTCCTCGAGCACGGCAACGGCTACTACTCCGTCTACTCACACCTCCAGAGCGCCGGCGTGAAGCTGGGCACCACGGTGGCAAAGAGCGAAGTGCTCGGCACCGTCGGAGGCGAGAACTCAGACTATGGCCCGCACCTCCACTTCGAGATCCGCGGGGAGAATCAGGTGGCGCTCGATCCGACGGAGTGGCTCAGAAAGAAATAGGGGGAGTGCCCTCACTCGGCCCGCCCAATCCTGTCTCCCGACTGAATCCGGCCGCGCATGAGTGCCGCTTCGACCAGGGCGAAGAGATCGTCGGACTGGGTGACGGCAGGATGCGGATAGGAGACAATGCCGGCGCTGAACGTCGGCCGCCAACCCGACTCGAGCGGCAGCGCAGCCAGCCGCTCCCGCAACCTCGTCACCGAGCGATGCGCCCCCTCGGGCCCGGTCTCCGGCAGCACGATGGCGAACTCGTCCCCGCCGTACCGGACGATGAAATCGGGGAGCCGGAGCTCGCGGCGCAAGCGGGCGCCTACCTCGCGGCGGATTTGCTCGTCCGCCTCGTGAGCGGCGTTACCATTGCCGTTGCCATTCGACGCGTCTTCCACGCCGAGCAGGACCAGGCTGAAGCTCAGGGAGTAGCGGCGCGCGCGCTCGAATTCCTCCTGCAGCCGCCGGTCGAGGCCCTCAATGGCGCCGGTTCCGTTCCGTTCGCCGGCCGGCGATGCGCCGGCCCCGTCCAGCGCCTGGGTCGCCACCTGCGCCAGGCTCGCCGCCATCTCGAGCTGGGCGGGGCTGAGCGCCGGGTGCGACTCCCGGCGCTTGAGGAGGAGCACCGCGGGCACGCTGTCGTGTCGAAGCACCGGGATCGCGATGAGCGAGGGCGACCGCGCGTGGCCGTTGGTGCGTCGCCCGTCGGCGAAGGTCACCGGCCGCCTGGTCCGCACTGCTTCGGCGATCTCGGGATACTGGGCGAGATCGAGACGAGTGCCTTCGGCGGAGCGCGAATCGATGTCGCCGAGGACCCGTCCTTCCGCTTCGCCCGGCGCGGTGATCACGAGAGAGCACTGCGTAAGCGTGAACGCGCGCGTCAGCCGGCGGACGAGTGCCACCACCACTTCTTCGGGCTGCAGCATCGTCCGCGCCTCGGCGACGAGATCGCGAAGCGTCTCGCGAATCTCGATTTCATACGGCGTGCGGCGGGGAGCTTGGCGGTCGCGAATGCGCGCGTGGAGTCTGGCGCACAGCTCGGGCAGGTGAATGGGAGCGGCGAGGGCGTCATCGGCGCCGAGCGCCAGTGCCGCGGCGGGGGCGTCCGGGTCCTGAGCGGCGAAGACGACGATTCGCGGCGGCTCCGGCCCCATCGACTCCAGCAGGCTCGAGAGACGGTCGTCGTGCGAGTCGGTCAAGGCGATGAGAACGGCGTCGGGAGGCTGGAGGGCGGAGAACTCGACGTCCTCCGTCAGTTGGAAGCCGGCACGGGTCAACGCGCGCTCGAGCCCGGGCGGACGGGCCGCGGCATCCCCTGCCAGGCGGAGGCGAGGCCGGGCGAGTGGCTCGGGCGGCGCTCCGTTGGTCATACGATCGTGAGGTGGCAATGCATCAGACGGTGAAATCCGACCTGCTCGGGGCCCATGTCTCGACCCAGGGAGGCGTGGCGACGGCACCCGCGCGAGGCACGGCGATAGGAGCCACTGCGATCCAGGTGTTCACCAAGACCCCCAACCAGTGGCGTGAGCCCGCGGTCACGGTGGACGTGCAGACCGACTTCCGCCGGGAAGTCGATCGAAGCGGGATTGCAAGTATAGTGGCGCATGACTCCTACCTAATCAACCTCGCCTCCCCCGATCCGGTGCTCCTGGCCCGGTCGGAGGGGTCGTTCCGGGCCGAGCTGACCCGCTGTAAGCTGCTTGGCATAGGCTTCGTCATCTCCCATCCAGGCAACTTCATGGACCATCGCGAGGCGGGACTGATCCGCAACGCGGCGGGGTACACCCGCTGCCTGAGGGACGTCCCGGGATCGGTCATGGTGCTGCTCGAGACCACCGCCGGCAGCGGCACGGCTCTCGGTGCCACCTTCGAGGAGCTGGCCGCGCTCCGCGCCCTGATCGGGGACGACGTGCGACACCGAGTGGGATTCTGCGCTGACACCTGTCACCTCTACTCGGCAGGGCACGATCTGGTCGGCGATTTCGACGGGGTCTGGCAGCGCTTCGAGGCCGTCATCGGATTCGAGCACCTGCGCTGCGTTCACCTCAACGATTCCAAGACGCCCTTCTCCTCGCGCCGCGACCGGCACGAGCTGATCGGCGAGGGCTCTCTCGGCGCCGAACCGTTCCGGCGGATCATGCGCGACCCGCGATTCGCCGCAATTCCCAAGCTGCTCGAGACCCCGAAGGGGGACGACGAATTCACCCAGGACCGTCGCATGATGCGACGCCTGAGAGCCTACGCGAGGAGCGCCAGTGCGCGTTGACCGCCCGGCGGCAGGCCTCCATCTTCTCCCGATGCCACGACACCTCCTCGTGCTCGCCCTGCTCCTCACCGGAGCGGCTCCCGGTCTGAGCGCGCAGACCGAATATTACGCGCGCCTCGGTGCGGTCGGCGCGACCAACCTCCTCCACGACGCTATCGTCGGCGAGCTCACCGTGAGGCAGTCGATCGCGCCGATGATCGCCCTCGGCGGCTCTCTTCCGATCGGCTCCAAAGGTTATCGCGCCAACCTCGAGGCGACATTCGCCACCGGCAAGTTCCACCGGAATGAGGGTGGCTCGACCTTCGACATCGGCACCCTTCGCACGGGAACCATCCTTCTGGGCCTCGAGGGGCCGGTGGGGCGGCAATTTCGCTGGCGTGCCGCGCTCGGCGCCATCCGGTATTTCCCCGCCGATCACCAAGGGATCTTTCTTTCCGGTGGCACCACCCGATTTCTGGCCGGCGCCGGTGCGGACTATCGCCGACCGGTGCTCCCCAAGTGGGACCTCATGACGTCTCTTCGATACGATTTTCACCGCTTCAGAACGGAAACCCTCCAGGAACGCGGCTTCTCGCAGTACCAGGCGGTGAGCCGGGTCTCCCTCTCGATCGGGCTTTCGCGGGGGCTTCGATGAAGCCGCGCGTTCGGATGACCTCGGTGGCATTCGCCGCGCTCTCCCTTGCCTGCGGGGACATCGCCGCGCCGGCCCGCAACGACTTCTACGAGTGGCGGCTCGAGGCACCTTCGCCATCGGGCACTGGCATCGATACGATCAGCTTCCATTGGCCGGCCGACAAGCTGCCGGTCCGCATCTGGGTCGAGAACGCCGACTCGCTGCCGGCGGACGTCGCGCGCGCCATCACCATCTGGCGCGATGGGTTCCTGTATCACGAGTACGACGCCACGATCGTCAGCGACTCGAGCACCGCCGACGTCGTGGTGACCCTGGGTGTTCCTCCCGGCCCCCAGCTTTCCGTCACCCGGCTACTTAGCGCCATGGCGCCGCAATGTGCCGGAGCCACGGACGTCAACATCAGTGATGACCACACCAAACTGGTTCTGCCGATCAGGATCTATATCGATCCGGCCTCGGCTCCGGAAACGCCGGGTCTCAGCGAGTGCGTCGCGCTCACCGTCGTTCATGAGATCGGGCACTCCCTGGGCATCTTCAGGCATTCCCCTAACCCCGCTGATCTCATGTACTTCGACCCTGCCGTCGAGGTGCCGAGCGAGCGCGATCGGGAGACGGCCGAAGTGCTGTATCACCTGCCCTCCACCCTCGAGGCCGCGCGGCCTTGACCGGGGGCGCCCGCATGGTTGCCCCCGGCCCGGAACCTGCCGATAATTCCCGCCGGAAACGCGGCCGACACCGACGGCGGCCGAGCCTTCGCCGCGCCGAGACGCGCAACGGGAGCGTATGAGCACCGAAACGACCACGGTTCCTCGCGAGAGCCTGACCCTCGTCGAGCATGGCCTCTTTCCCATCCGCATACACGCCAATCTCACGCCTCCAGCTCTGATAGAGCACGCCCTGCGGCGGGGCGAGGGTCAGCTCACCGATCACGGCGCCTTCACCAGCAACACCGCTCCCCACACCGGCCGCTCGCCCAAGGACAAGTTCGTCGTGGCTGAAGCCGGCGCGGCCGACCGGATCTGGCTGGAGAAGAATCCGCGGCTGGAGGCCGCCGCCTTCGAGCAGCTGCACGACGACGTGCGGGGCTATCTCGATGGGCGCGAGGTGTTCGTACAGGACCTCTTCGGCGGCGCCGATCCGGCATACCGCGTCCCGGTGCGATTCGTCACGCCAAACGCGTGGCATGCGCTCTTCGTCCGCAACATGTTCATTCGCGCCATGCCGGCGGAGCTGGCCCACTTCCGGCCCGGCTTCACCGTGCTTCATGCGCCCGACTTCCAGGCCGATCCGTCGCGCCACGGCACCCGGTCGGGCACCTTCGTGGTGATCCACTTCGGCAAGAAGCTGATACTCATCGGCGGCACGCGGTACGCGGGAGAAATGAAGAAGTCGATCTTCACGGCGCTCAACTATCTCCTCCCATCGCTCGACGTGATGCCGATGCACTGTTCCGCCAACGTCGGCCCCGCGGGCGACACGGCGGTCTTCTTCGGCCTCTCCGGCACCGGCAAGACCACGCTCTCCGCCGATCCGACCCGCCAGCTCATCGGCGATGACGAGCACGGGTGGAGCGGACGCGGCGTCTTCAACTTCGAGGGCGGCTGCTACGCCAAGGTGATTCGCCTTCGGCCCGACAGCGAGCCCGAGATCTACAAGGCGAGCCAGTCTTTCGGCACGGTGCTCGAGAACGTGATGCTCGACCCCGCCACGCGCGCCGTCGACTTCGACAGCGATCGCCTCACCGAGAATACCCGCGCCTGCTACCCGATCGATTACATCTCCAACCATCTGCCGGGGGGCTCGGGCGGACACCCGAAGAACATCATCTTCCTCACCGCCGACGCTTTCGGGGTCATGCCGCCGATCGCACGCCTGACTTCCGAGCAGGCGATGTATCACTTCCTTTCCGGATACACCGCGAAGGTGGCGGGCACCGAGCGCGGTGTCACCGAG
>JBOHSC010000352.1:0-3047 GCA_050733115.1 Gemmatimonadales bacterium | reverse complement strand
GGTGGGAGTAACTGGCGGCCCACTGACGCGCCCTGCGCGACCTGGTCCCGGCTCTGCGCGAGCCGCTCGCCGATGCCAGGTCGCGCAGGGAGCGGCGTCCCTTGAGCCGGGCGTCAGGTGGGCGGTGGCGGTCCCACTTCCTCGCCCGGACGCAGCCGCCTGCAGGCCGGCTCGGGGGGCGCCGCTGCCGCGCGCGACCGCGCTCCGGGCGCGGCCCGCTCCGAGCGGGACCAGCTCACTCCGGGCGCTGCAGTGGCCTACGACCGTTGGGTTGGTGGGAGTAACTGGCGGCCCACTGACGCGCCCTGCGCGACCTGGTCCCGGCTCTGCGCGAGCCGCTCGCCGATGCCGCACGCGACGGCGCTACCATGCCGATGCCGCACGCGACGGCGCTACCATGACGCCCCGCGCGCGACCGCGCTCCCGCGAACCCCTCTACATTTCCCCCGTGCACCTTTACATCCACGTCCCCTTCTGCGCCCGGCGCTGCACCTACTGCGACTTTGCCATCGCGGTGCGGCGCCATGTGCCCACCGACGACTTCGTGCAAGCCATCCTCCGAGAATGGCAGCAGTGGCAGAGCCATCGCGCCTGGGACGATTCGCCCGTGGTCGAAACGATCTACTTTGGCGGAGGGACCCCATCGCATCTCGACCCGGCAGGCATCGACCGCCTGGTGTCGTGCTTCGCGGCCGACCGGCACCTCGCTGCTGGCGCAGAGGTCACCCTCGAGGCCAACCCCGACGACGTCACGGCGGCCGCGGCGACGGCCTGGCGCCTCGCCGGCATCAATCGCATCTCGCTCGGCGTCCAGTCATTCGAGCCTTCGGTCCTCGAGTGGATGCATCGCACCCATACCGCCGATCAGGTGCCCGCCGCCGTGGACGCCCTGCGTGGCGCGGGGATCGCGGACCTCTCGCTCGACCTCATCTTCGGCCTGCCCCGGGCGCTCGAGCGCAGCTGGGACCGTGACCTCGAGCGCGCCCTCGCGCTTAAGCCCGACCACCTTTCCCTGTACGGACTTACTGTCGAAGATCACACGCCGCTCGGCCGGTGGACGGCCTCGGGACGCGTGGCGCCGGTGGACGAAGAGCGCTATGCCGAGGAATTCCTCGCCTCACACGAGGCGCTGGAGAGGGGGGGGTACGAGCATTACGAGGTGTCGAACGCGGCCAGGCCGGGCCACCGGGCCCGCCACAACTCCGCCTACTGGCGCCGCGCCCCCTTCATCGGGCTTGGCCCATCGGCCCACAGCGGCTTCGGCCCTGTGCGGCAATGGAACCTGCGCGAATGGCAGGCATACTCCGACGCCGGCCATGCGGGGAAGCCGGTGATCGGAGGCCAGGAGACGCTCGACGCCGGCGCAATCGCCCTCGAGGAGGTCTACCTCGGGCTCCGAACCAGCGACGGCCTGGCGGCCTCGCGGGTCCCGCAGCCCCTCCAGAAGCGGTGGATCGAGGCAGGATGGGCCACCCTCGAAGGCGAACGCCTGGCGCTGACGCCGGAGGGCTGGCTCAGGCTCGACTCGCTCGCGCCGGCGGTCGGTTGAGCTCGGCGGCCTATCTCACTCGCCGCTTTCAATCAGTGTCGTAAGTCAATATCTTTGCTGATTATGCCATCGCCCGATCAGCTGAGCGAGCGGGAATTACGCGTACTCGAGGCGGTCGTACAGACCTACATCGAGACCGCGGAGCCCGCCGGGAGCCAGACCATTGCCCGCCGCTATGGACTCGGCGTATCTCCGGCCACGATCCGGAGCACGATGAGCGAGCTCGAGGACAAGGGGTACCTCTTCCATCCGCATACCTCAGCCGGAAGGATCCCGACCGACCGCGCGTACCGGGTCTACGTGAACGAGATCATGCGGATGTCGCCCCTCTCGCACGAGGCCCGGAACACCCTTCAGACCGAGTTGCAGGGATCCCGCAACATCGTGGACGAAATCTTGCTGCGGGCTGCCCAGGTATTGGGAGTCCTGACCCAGGAGCTGGGCGTCGCGGTGGCACCGGCGCTCGACGAGATGGTGATGGAGCGACTGGAGCTGGTGCAGGTCTCCTCGGAGCGGCTCCTGCTGGTGTTCAACCTCCGGAGCGGGGTGGTCCGGACCATCTTCGTGGAGGTGCCGACCCGGCTTTCCGCCCAGTCGGTGCTCGAAGTGGCCCGGGTGCTGAATGAACGACTCTCGGGGCTCACGCTCCACCAGATCCGCAACACGCTGCCCGATCGTCTTCGCGACACGGGCACGCCGGCCGGCGGGTCGGAGCTGCTGAACATCTTCATCGCCGAGCGAGAAGAGATTTTCGACCTTTCCGACGAACAGAGCGCAGTGGTGCTCGGCAGCGCTCAAATGCTGGCGGAGCAACCCGAATTCGCGTCCAATCACCGGATGCGCCACCTGCTGCGCCTCACCGAGGGTCGCGATCTGCTCCGGGAGGCGCTGACCTCGCGCAGACAAACGGGACTCTCGGTGACGATCGGCGGAGAGAACCCCGATACCCGTCTCAGCGATTTCACCCTGGTCACCGCATCGTACCAGGTCGGCGACCTGAAGGGTGTCATCGGCGTCATGGGCCCGACGCGCATGCCATACGACAAGATCATCGGGCTGGTAGAGCACACCAGCCGCCTGGTGGAGGGATTGCTGGAGTGAATGATTTCTACGTTCTGCTCGGCGTACAGCGCGACGCTTCCGATTCGGACATCAAGAAGTCATACCGGAAGCTGGCCATGGAATTCCATCCCGACCGGAATGGCGCGCCCGAGGCCGAGGCAAAGTTCAAGGAGATTACCGAGGCGTACGAAGTACTGATGGATCCGCAGAAGCGCGCGGCCTACGACCGCTACGGCAAGGCGGGGGTCGGCGGCGCAGGCGGTGGCTTCGGATATCACCACGTGGATCTGACCGAAGCGCTGAACATCTTCATGCGCGACTTCGGAGGACTTGGCGGATTCGAGTCGATTTTCGGAGGCGGCAATCGCCCCGACCACCGGCGCGGACAGGACGTCCGGGTCACCGTCCGCCTGTCGATCAGCGAAGTGGCCACCGG
>JBOHSC010000351.1:0-1597 GCA_050733115.1 Gemmatimonadales bacterium | reverse complement strand
ACCGCCGTGCGGTTCAACTCGAGCCTCCCTTGTCATCCATCGCTTCGGTCCCTCACAGGCGGTGAGTTATCAGGCGCTCACGGCGCCCGCGTGGATAGAGATGATGCCGCCCGCGAGCACGAAGTAGCGGATTCGGCCGAGGCCCGCCGCGTCCATCCGCTCCGCGAGCCCGTGCGGCGGCGGGAAGCGCTTCACGGATTCCGGCAGGTAGCTATACGCGCTTCGGTCCCCGGCGAGCGTCCCGAGCATCGGGACTAGGCGATCGAACCACAGCGAGAAGAAGGCCGACAGCGGCGGCCGTTGCGGCTGGGTGATCTCCAGGATCACGAGGCGCCCACCCGGGCGCAGCACGCGGGCGAGCTCGCGGAGCCCACGGTTGAGGTCCTCCAGGTTGCGGGCCCCAAAGCCGATCGTGGCGGCGTCGAACGAGCCGTCCTCGTACGGAAGCTCGAGCGCGTCCGCCCACTCGAAGCGCACGTTCGCGGCGCCGCGCTCGGCCGCCTTGCTCGTGGCCGCCTCGAGCATACGCTCGGAGAAGTCGCAGCCGACGACGGTCCCCTCCGGACCGACCCGATGGCTCAACTCGAGCGCCAGGTCCCCGGTGCCGCAGCAGACATCGAGCGCCGCGCCCCCCGGCTCGAGCTCGGCGAGCTCGGCGGCTCGCTGGCGCCAGCGATGGTGCATGCCCGCGGTCATCGCGGTGTTCATCAGGTCGTAGACGCCCGCGATGCGGTCGAACATCGTCCGCACCTCGCCGGCGAACTCGCCGGACTCGCGATTGGGAAGTGGCGTGGAGGTGGTGGCCATGACCGCGCTGGATCGGCACTCAGTGCAGCAGCCTGGCTACTTCAGATAGGCGAGGAAATCGGCGACCTCGTTGAGCTTCTTCTCCCCCAGGCTCTTGAAGGAGGGCATGATGCTCGGGCCCGCCTCCAGCGAGCGGAGGATCGCCGCGCGCGGGATGCGCGACCCGATGTGCGTCAGATCGGGCGCCAGGGTGCCGTTGCCGCTGTCGCCGATCTTGTGGCACGCCAGGCAGGCCGATTGCGCGACCACGAGCTTCCCCGCCTCGTATTGAGGTGGCACTTTCAAATCCACCGTTGTCGGCGGCCCAGCGTTGGCGCCCTTGTAGGTCAGGTAGGCCATGACGACGATCGTGAGGCTCAACGCGGTCATGGCGACCGGTCTGCGTTCCGGTCTGCGTTCCGGCCCGCGGTCGTAGAACGGCAGGAGGAACAGCAGGATCATGGCGATCGTCGGGACGCCGATGGTCGCGATGAACACCAGCGCGGGCGGCTTGATCACCCGCAGCACCTCGAAGAGGAAGAAGAAGTACCAGTCGGGTCGAGGCGTGTAGCTGGTGGTGGTGGGGTCGGCCTTCGGGCCCAGCTCGGCCCCCAGGATCACCGACAGGAGGATGATCACGGTGAGCGTGATCGCCGCCATGGTGCCGTCCTTGAGGATGGCGTAGGGGAAGAACGGCTTGCCCTGCGACTTCAGGATGGCGTAGTCGCGGAGGTACTGCTCTTTCTCTTCTTTGTTCATTACGCCCCAGGTGAGATCGGGGGCGCGAAAACCGAGGCGGCCAAGGACGCAG
>JBOHSC010000350.1:0-3271 GCA_050733115.1 Gemmatimonadales bacterium | reverse complement strand
GGGACGTAGTCGATGAGGCACGCGGGACGCTCCCCCGGCAGCCGGCCGCTCAGCGGGCGCGAATAGTTTTCGATGCCGGCGCAGGTGCCGACCTCGAGGAGCATCTCGATGTCGAAGTTGGTCCGCGACTCGAGACGCTGGGCCTCGAGCAGCTTCCCCGCCCCCTTGAGCTCGGCCAGCCGCTCAGCGAGCTCCGCCCGGATGACTCCGATGGCGCGCTCGATCTTGGCGCGCTCGGTGACGAAATGCTTGGCGGGATAGATGGCGCACTGCTCGAGCTGGGAGATCGTCTCGCCGGTGAGCGGATTGATCTTGCTGATCCGCTCGACTTCGTCGCCCCAGAGCTCGATGCGAATCGCCTGCTCGGCGTAGGCCGGGAAGATCTCGATCGAATCGCCGCGGACGCGGAAGGTGCCCTGCTCGAACGAGACGTCGTTGCGGCCATACTGAATGCGCACCAGCTCGCCCAGAATGGAGTCGCGGCCCCGGCGCTCGCCTCGCTTCACGGTGACCATGAGCTTCCGGTACTCGACGGGGTCGCCGAGACCGTAGATGGCGCTCACCGTGGCCACGATGACGACGTCTTCGCGCTCCATGAGGCTGGAGGTGGCGCGGAGGCGGAGGCTCTCGATGTCCTGGTTGATCGACGCGTCCTTCTCGATGTACACGTCGGTGGCGGGGACGTACGCCTCGGGCTGGTAGTAGTCGTAGTACGAGACGAAGTATTCAACGGCGTTCCTGGGCAGGAATTGGCGCAGCTCGCCGTAGAGCTGGGCCGCCAGGGTCTTGTTGTGGGACAGGACGAGGGTGGGCTTGCCGTAATTGGCGATGGTATGGGCCAGAGTCATCGTCTTGCCCGACCCGGTGACGCCGAGCAACGTCTGATATTTGTCGCCCCGGCGGAGCCCCGCGGTCAGCTCGGCGATGGCCTTGGGCTGATCTCCGGCGGGCTGGAAGGGGGCCACCACCTCGAAGCGGGAGTTGCTCATCGGTCCAATATAACGGGGTTTGTTCGGGAATGGACTTGGTTTGGTGCTCGTCATGCGCCACGGGCCGTCGCGGGGGGCAAGCCTACCCTGCGAGTGTCTCGCAAAACTCCGTGAACACCCCGACGTACTTGTCGATATCCCCCTCAGTATGCTGCACCGAGAGCGTCCACTGCTCCTCGTCGCCCGGCGTCATGAAGATCCCCCGGTTGAGCAGCCAGGGATACGACGCCGCGAAAAGCTCGGGGCGCGTGTCCAGGAAGTCCCGGTAGTTCTTCATCGGCGTCGGACGGTACGACACGCATCCCTTGGCGCCGAGGTCCACGGTGTGAGCGGGAATCCCGAAGCGCTCGATGGCCGCTTGGCAACCCTGCACCAGCCGGGTGCCGAGCCGGGTAAAGTGCCGGTAGGCGTCGGCAGTCAGGACCTCGGTGAGCACCACCAGGCCGACATGCGAAACGAGCGGGTTACCGTTGTACGTCCCCTGCTGGGACACGCCCTTCTCGATCAGGCGCATCAAGTCTTCGCGCCCGCCAAACGCCGCCGCCGGGAGTCCGCCCGAGATGGCCTTGGCGAGACAGACGAGGTCGGGTTGCACCCCGAACCGTTCGGTGGCCCCGCCGGCGGCAATCGTGAAGCCGGTCTTGATCTCGTCGAAGATGAAGACCACGCCGTACCTGGTGCAGAGCTCGCGCACCTGCTGGAGGTAGCCGGGCTGGGGAACGACGATGCCGATGTTCATCATGGCGGGCTCCATGATGAGACAGGCGATCTGGTCGCCTTTCTCCGCGAAGACTCTCTCGAGATGCCCCGGGTCGTTGAACGGGACCACCTCGATGTACTTCGACGCGTCCTTGACCATCCCCTTCGACACCGGCGCGCTGGCGGGACGCTCCCGTCCGCCCATGGTGTCGGCATTGGGGACGATCGAGAACATCACGCTGTCGTGGTGGCCATGGTAGGAGCCCTCGACCTTGCAGATCACGTCGCGCCCAGTGGCGGCCCTGGCCACCCGGATCGCGTCCATGGTGGCCTCGGTGCCGGAGTTGGTGAACCGCAGCATCTCGAGGTTGAATCGACGGCAGATCACCTCGGCGAAGCGAACGGCCGCCTCGGTGGTCGCGGCGAAGTGAGTGCCCCCGCCTGCGGCCTCATGGATCGCTTCGACGATGCGGGGATGGGCGTGCCCCACCACCATGGCTCCGAAGCCACAGTGGAAGTCGAGGTACTCGGTGCCGTCGTGGTCCCAGATGTGGCTGCCCTTTCCCCGTGCCGCGTAGACCGGGTAGGGCTGCATTTTCTGGAATGAGGAAACCACTCCGTACGGCAGGGTGCGGGCCGCCCGCTGGTAGAGCTCGGCCGACCGCGGAGTATGGGCCAGGAGACGGGCCATTTCCCGCTGGCCGACGTCCTGTGCTCGCGCGAGCAGACGCTCGTTCGCCGCCCGCTGCCCGGAAGCAAGGGTGGTCATGGTGTCCGATCCTGTAATGCGGCGTGGTTGGGGATGCTATCGCCTCGGAGGGGTCATTCGATGCCGCCTCTCTGGAGGTTGCGCCGGGGAGGCGCAGTTGTCAACTCTTCGAAGAAGTTGCACATTGCCATACATGACCCCCACGACATCGCCGGCAGCCGGATCACGCGAAGACGTGATCACGATCGATCACGTCGTCAAGCGGTTCGGCAGCTACGTTGCGGTCCAGGATGCGAACTTCGCCATCGCACGGGGAGAATTCTTCTCCATGCTGGGGCCGTCGGGGTGCGGGAAGACCACGACCCTCCGGATGATCGCGGGATTCGAGCAACCGACCGAGGGACGAATCCTGCTGGACGGCAACGACGTCTCCCGCGTCCCCCCCTACCACCGCAACGTCAACACCGTCTTCCAGCACTACGCCCTCTTCCCCCACATGAACGTGGCCGACAACATCGCGTTCGGCCCGCGCAGCCTGAAGACTCCCGAGGTGGAGACGCAGCGCCGCGTCAAGCAGCTTCTCGAGGTGGTGCGGCTCGCCCAGTTTGCCACCCGGAAGCCCGGACAGCTCTCGGGGGGACAGCAGCAGCGGGTGGCGCTGGCCCGAGCCCTCGCCAACAACCCCGCCGCGCTGCTGCTCGACGAGCCGCTCGGCGCGCTCGACCTGAAGCTGCGCCAGGCAATGCAGATCGAGCTCAAGCGCATCCAGCGGGAGGTCGGCATCACGTTCATCTACGTGACGCACGACCAGGAAGAGGCGCTCACGATGTCGGACCGGGTCGGCGTTATGAACGCTGGCCGGCTGGAACAGGTC